>CAXTTP010000245.1:0-4585 GCA_964247195.1 uncultured Sphingomonadaceae bacterium | reverse complement strand
GAGCCCCGGCCGTGCACGCCGTCCGCGCGCCACGCGGTCGCCAGCGCCGACGAACCGGCGAGGATCAGCGTCAGTCGCCGGGCGCGGGCCACCGCGCGCACGCGTGTGAACAGCGCATGCCGCTCCGCATGCGGCGTGGCGTGGTGCCGGAAGACGACGCCGGCGCCGGCTGGCAAACGCGCCAGCGCTGGCCAGAGCGTGTCGCCCTGGCGTTCGTCGGTCATCAGCCAGAGACGGGGCGGAGGGTGGCGGGGGCGCATGGCCGCGCCTATAGCATGGCCGATGTCGGCCGCTGACCCGCTTCCCGCTTCTACGCCGCTCGACGACGTTCGCGGCCGCATCGCGCGTGCCGCCGCCCTGGCCGGGCGCAATCCCAAGGCGATTGAGCTCATCGCCATCAGCAAGACCCGCCCGGCGGAGGCGCTGACGCCGCTGATCGGCGGCGGCCAGCGCAGCTTCGGCGAGAATCGGGTGCAGGAAGCGGAGGCGAAATGGCCCGCGCTCGTCGCGGCGACACCCGGCATTCGGCTTCACCTCGTCGGTCAGCTCCAGTCGAACAAGGCGGCAGCGGCGGTAGCGCTCTTCGATGCGATCCATTCGGTCGACCGGCCATCGCTCGTCGAGGCGCTCGCCCGTGCGATCGATCGAGGCCCACGTCGCCCGGAATGTTTCGTGCAGGTCAATATCGGCGAGGAACCGCAGAAGGGCGGCTGCGCGATCGGCGACCTTGCCCCGCTGTTGGCGCGCGCGCGCGACGCCGGGCTGCCGATCGTAGGGCTGATGTGCGTGCCGCCGGCGGACACCGAAGCGGCTCCCTATTTCGCGCTGCTGGCCAAGCTCGCCCGCGATCATGGCCTGACGGGGCTGAGCATGGGCATGTCGGGCGACTATGAGACCGCGGTGATGCTGGGCGCGACGCACCTCCGCGTGGGCACGGCGCTGTTCGGCGAGCGGGGCCCGATCCCAGTCTAGGCGGCCGGACGCCGGCTGCGTCAATCACAGGGTCGGGCATGGCGCCTTATTTCGGCGGCTTCACCGTCTGCGCGTAGGCGCCGACCAACTCCCCGCGCGCCAGGACGTGACCCGCGGCCGCGGCGAGGAACGCGTCGCGATCACTGCCGGCCGGCACATCGACGAGCCGCTCGAGCGCCAGCACTTGGAAATGATAATGGTGCGGCGAATCGCCGATCGGCGGGTGGGGACCATAATAGCCCGGGACGCCACGGCTCGTCCGTCCCTGGAGCACGCCGTCCGGCTGGGTGAGTCGAGGCTGCGTCTGCACGCCCTCGGGAAGCGCGGTGACGTCTGCCGGAATATTCCACGCGAGCCAGTGCACAAATGGCGTGACGGACTTCGCGTCGGGATCCTCGAGCACGATCGCATAGCTCTTCGCGCCGGCGACGGCGCTCCAGGCGAGCGCTGGCGAGGCGTCGTCGGCATAGGCGCTGTGCTTGGCCGAGATCGGGCCGCCGGGCTGAATGGTGGGCGAGGTGACGGTAAGCGTCGCCTTCGCCGCGGTCTCGTGGCGGGCGATCGCGATCGGCACGCCCGACCCCTTCGCCCATTGCCGCTGCATCGCCGTGGCGGGGGTCGACATCGGCCGCGTACCTGCCGCCTTGCCGGCATAGGCGATGCGGTAGATCACGCCGTTGGCGTCGTCGGCCATCAGCAGCGATCCGTCCTTCGCGAGCGCCAGGCCCATCGGCCGCGCGAAGTGGCTGCGGCCGCCGTCGGTGAGGAAGCCGGTGACGAACGGACTGATCGACTTGGCCTCGCCATGATCGAAGTGGACGCGCACGATCTCGTAGCCCGAGGCGGGGTTGCGGTTCCACGATCCGCGCATCGTCGCGAACGCGTCGCCGGCATAGTCGGCGGGAAAGCGCCCGCCCGGATAGAAGACCATCTGCATCGGCGCGGCGTGCGCGGTGTAGCCCAGCACCATCGGCGTGCTGAGCGCGCGCCACTGCTCCTTGCTGATGTCGCCTACCGGCGTGCCGTGCGGTTCGATCCCGCCGGCTCCCCAGACGTGCGGCCAGCCATATTGCTTGCCGAGTTCGATCCGGTTGAGCTCCTCGGGCTGGACCTCGTCACCGAGGAAGTCGATGCCGTTGTCTAGGCCCCAGAGCTCGCCGGTCTGCGGCTGCCAGCCGAAGCCGATGGTGTTGCGCAGGCCGCTGGCGAAGATGGTGCGGCTCTTGCCGTCCGGCGTGGCGCGCAGGATGGTGGCGTTCTCCGGGTTGCTCTCGTTGCAGGTGTTACAGGTCGAACCGACGCTGATGTAGAGCATGCCGTCCGGCCCGAACGCGATCGTGCGGTTCGCATGCTGCCCCGCATCAGGCAGGTCGCCGATCAGCATCGTCAGTGGCCCGAGCCGGCCGTCGGCGAGGATGTCGGCGACGAACAGCTCCTTGACCGTGACGAGGTAGAGCTTGCCGCCATGGACGGCGAGGCCATGCGCGCCGGCGCGGGTAGCGACGGTGATCGGCGGCCCGTCCGCTTTGCCGTCGCCATCGGCATCCTTGAGCATCAGCACGTCGCCCTGGTCGCGGCGGCTGAGATAGACGGTGCCGTCCGGGGCGACGGCAAGGATGCGGGCATTCTTCAGCCCGGTCGCGAATGGCGTGACGGTGAAGCCGACCGGCGCCTTGAGCGAGGCGATGCGCTCGGGCGTCGCATCGACCTTGGCCGGCTTGAACACGTTGGCGACGAAGCGCGTCTCGGTGCCGTCACCCTGCTGCCCCAGAACCGGAGCGCCGGCGGACAAAGCGATCAGCGCGGCGGCGCGGACGATCGACCGGCCAATCACGCTGCGCGGCTCGCGGATCGTGCGGCGACCAGCCCGACGATGCCTGCGGCGGCGAGGCCGATCGCGGCGGCCGCACCGGGATGCAGCTGGGCTGCGGTATAGAAGCTGGTCTTGCGCGCCGACACGTCGCCCGACCGCTCGCGGCCGGCCTCGTCCGACGCGAACAGGTCGTTGCCCGGCGTCTTGGCCTTGTTCTTGTCGAACAGCGCGGGGATCGTGAAGGGCGCCAGCCGCTCGAACAGCGCCGGAAAGTGCGTGCCGAACAGCACCTGGGCACGGCCGACGCCGCCCACCGTGATCTCGCGCCGGGGGCGGACGGCGGCATCCAGGATCGCCTCGGCGACCAGAGCGGGATCATAAGCCGGCGGCGGGATCATCGCCTCGCCGGGCCCGGGGTTGGCGGCATGCTGGCCGATCGGCGTATCGATGCCGGACGGCTTGACCAGAGTCAGCGAGACCGGGAGCCGGTCGGCCCGGACCTCGATCCGCAGCGACTCGATATAGCCCTTGGTCGCATGCTTAGAGGCGGCATAAGCGCTGAGGATCGGCGACGGGATGTCCGAAGCGATCGAGCCGACCGTGATCAGCGCGCCGCCCGCATCACGCAAATGCGCGAGCGCCGTCATCGCGCCATTGACGACACCGAAATAGTTGGTGCGGAACATCCGCTCATGCTGGTCGAGCGGGGTATCGACGAGCTTCGCGTAGATGGCGACGCCGGCATTGTTGACCCAGGTATCGATCCGCCCGAACCGGGCGATCGCCGCGTCGGCGGCGGCGCGGACCTGATCGGCATCGCCGACGTCGGCGACCGCATAGGCCGCCGCGCCGCCCGCCGCCTCGATGCCGCGCACCGCCTCGGCGAGCGCGTCCTCGCTGCGGGCGACCAGCATGACCTTCGCGCCGCGCTCGGCCGCCATGCGCGCGGTGACGAGGCCGATGCCCGAGCTGGCGCCGGTGATGAGCATGACCTGTTCGGCTAACGGCTTGAGCTTGATGCGCATTTATCTTCACCTTATTGCGCGGGGATAACCATGCGCGGCGGCGCCCGTTCCTCGCGACCTGGATATATGCTGCTGCGCCGAAGTGGGACCGGCGGCCGCGCGACTCGCATGGACTCGTCCGATCGGAGCGGTAAACAGGCCGGTAACGATGGATGGACTCGCCCGGCCCATCGTTCGGGGGCCCGCACATGTTCGGAGCACGCTCCAACCGACAGAAGGTTGTTGCCGCGATGCTGCTGCTGGCGGCGGCGCCGCTCTGCGCCGCGGCCGGGATGACGGCGTTCTCCGGCGATCGACTGCGGGCGGGCGGCTATCGCTGGGACGGCGGCGCCAACGGGCCGCTCACGATCGTGGTCAGCCGCACCCGCCAGCGCGCCTATGTCTATAGCGGCGAGCGGCTGATCGGCGTCTCGACCGTCTCGACCGGCAAGCGTGGCCACCGTACCCCGCTCGGCGAATTCCCGATCCTCGAGAAGCAGCTCCGCCACCGCTCCAACAAGTACAGCAATGCGCCGATGCCGTACATGCAGCGGCTGACCTGGGACGGCGTGGCCATGCATGCCGGCCATTTGCCCGGCTATCCCGCGTCGCACGGCTGCATCCGCCTGCCATGGGCGTTCGCGCGCAAGCTGTTCGCCGCGACCGGGCTGGGCGCGCTGGTGGAGGTGGTGGACGGTGGCCCGTCGCTGCCGCGGGTGGAGATGGCCGCCGCCTCGCCGCCACCGAAGCCCGCGCCGGTGTCTGTGCCCGCGCCTGCCCCCGCGCCACCGCTGCC
>CAXTTP010000244.1:0-4592 GCA_964247195.1 uncultured Sphingomonadaceae bacterium | reverse complement strand
ACAGCTCCAGCCCGTCGAGCTTCTCGCCGGTGCCGACGAACTTGATCGGCTTGCCCGTGACCGCGCGCATCGAAAGCGCCGCGCCGCCGCGCGCATCGCCATCCATGCGGGTCAGCACGACCCCGGTCAGCGCCACCTGATCGGAGAAGTTCCGGGCGACGTTGACCGCGTCCTGGCCGGTCAGCGCGTCGACCACGAGCAGGATCTCGTGCGGCTGGGCGATCGACGCCACCGCCTTCATCTCGTCCATCAGCGCCTGATCGACATGGAGCCGCCCGGCGGTGTCGAGCAGGACGACGTCATAGCCCTGGAGCTTCGCTGCCTGCAGCGCCCGCCGGCCGATGTCGACCGGCTGCTGGCCCGGCACGATCGGTAGCGTCGCGACGTTCGTCTGGACGCCGAGCGTCGCCAGCTGTTCCTGCGCGGCAGGGCGCTGGACGTCGAGCGACGCCATCAGCACCTTCTTGCGGCCCTTCTCGGTCAGCCGCTTGGCGATCTTGGCCGTCGTGGTCGTCTTGCCCGAGCCCTGCAGGCCGACCATCATCACCACCGCCGGCGGCGTGACCTCGAGCTCCAGCTCGGCAGCGTCCGCGCCCAGCATGTCGACAAGCGCGTCGTTGACGATCTTGACGACCTGCTGGCCGGGCGTGACCGAGCGCAGCACCGCCTGCCCGACCGCCTTTTCGGTCACCTTGTCGACGAACTCGCGCACCACCGGCAGCGCCACGTCGGCCTCGAGCAGGGCGATGCGCACCTCGCGCATCGCGCCGCGCACGTCGCTCTCGTTCAGCGCGCCACGGCCGCGCAGCTTGTCGAAGACGCCGCCCAGCCGTTCGCTCAAACTCTCGAACATCGCCGCACTCCAGACCAGCCGCGCCAAACGCGATCTGGCCAGCGGGCGAAACCTCGCCGGCCGGCCTGGCGCCCGTAGGCGCTGCTGCGATCGCATCCCTTGCGGAACGAGCCCGCGCAGATAGCGGCAGCGCGCGGCGATGGCAAGCTTAAGCCTGCTTAACCCTATCTAAACGGGCGCCATGCGACGGCGTTGGCGAATGGCGGACAATCGCACGCAGCCGGGCAGCAGGGGAACGCAGGAGCCAGGCAAGGCCTCCGCGGTTTCCTCGGCGCGCCGCGACCTCCTCACCGGCGGCATCGTCGTCGCAGCAATCCTGATGTTCGTGGGGTCCGGCGGCACGATCGCGCATTCGGTGCTGAACGTCTTCGCCGGCATCGGCGGCGGGCTCGACCGGATGCTGGCGAGCACGCTTCTGCTCAACATCGCTCTAATCCTGTTCGGCTGGCGGCGCTACCGCGACCTCTCGCGTGAGGTCGTCAGCCGCGCAGCCGCGGAGGACCGCGCCCAGACGCTCGCGTCGCGCGATCCGCTCACCGGCTTCCTCAACCGGCGCTCGCTGGGCGAGGCGGCGAGCCAGCTGATCGGCCGCGCCGACAAGCGCCAGAAGGCGGTCGCGCTGCTCGTCATCGACCTCGACCATTTCAAGACCGTGAACGACCTCCACGGCCATGTCGTGGGCGACCTGCTGCTGCGTGCAGCTTCGGCCGAGATCGAGGCGGCCGCGCCGCCGAGCGCGATCTGCGCGCGGCTCGGCGGGGACGAGTTCGCCTGTGCCTTCCTGTTCGATCCGGCCGCGCCCGGCGTTGTCGACATGGTCGCAGACCAGCTCGTCAGCCGCTTTGCGGCGCCGTTCAACCTGGACGAGGTCCACGCCCATATCACCGCCTCGGTCGGCGTCGCGCGGTCCGAAGCGGATTGCTCGACCATCGACGGGCTGATGCGCCGCGCCGACATCGCCATGTACGCGGCCAAGAAACAGGGCCGCAACCGACACGCCTGGTTCGATGCGAGCATGGAGCGCGAGCTACAGATGCGCAATTCGATCGAGGCGGGCCTGCGCATCGGCATCCCGCGCGGCGAGATTATACCCTATTACGAGCAGCAGATCGATCTCACCACCGGGCGCCTCCACGGCTTTGAGGTGCTGGCGCGCTGGCAGCATCCGACCCGCGGTCTGATCCCACCCGACATCTTCATCCCCGTCGCCGAGGAAACCGGCATGATCGGCGAGCTGTCGATGTCGGTGATGCGCCAGGCGTTCGAGGAAGCGCGCGCCTGGGACCCGGCGCTGACGCTCTCGGTCAACATCTCGCCCGGGCAGCTCAAGGATCCGTGGCTCGCGCAGAAGATCGTCAAGCTGCTCGTCGAGACCGGCTATCCGCCGAGCCGGCTGGAAATCGAGATCACCGAAAGCTCGCTGTTCGAGAACCTCGGCCTCGCCCAGTCCATCGTCGCCAGCCTCAAGAACCAGGGCATCCGCCTCGCCCTCGACGATTTCGGCACCGGCTATTCGAGCCTCGCCCATCTCCGTGCGCTGCCGTTCGACCGGATCAAGATCGACAAGAGCTTCGTCACCTCGATGATCGAGAATTCCGAGAGCGCCGCGATCGTCAACGCGATCACCAAGCTCGGCGAGAGCCTGGGCCTGCCGGTCACCGCCGAGGGCATCGAGGACGGCGAGATCGAGAGCCGCCTTCGAACGATCGGCTGCCACAAGGGCCAGGGCTGGCATTTCGGCAAGCCGATGTCGCTGAACCAAGTCCGCAAGCTGCTCGCCGCCAAGTCGATGCTGCCGAGCGCGCGCGGCGACGATCGCGCGGTCGCCGCCCGGCCGGCGCGCAAGGCGAGCTGAGGCATTCGGCCCGGGCAGCCGCTCGGTGGACTTCGCCGGTGCCAATCCCTAGATCGCCGGCCATGGCGTTCCGCTTCCACAAGATGCACGGCCTCGGCAACGACTTCGTCGTCGTCGATGCGCGCGATACCGCGGTGGCGATCGATCCGTCGCGCGCTCGCGCGCTGGCTGACCGGCGCACCGGCATCGGCTGCGACCAGCTGATCCTGATCGGACCGGGCGATGCGACCGACGTGACCATGCGGATCTGGAACGCCGATGGGTCGGAGGTCGCGGCGTGCGGCAACGCGACGCGCTGCGTGCCGGTGTTGATCGGCCGCGACTGCACGATCGAGACCGCGGCGGGCATATTGCACGCTGCGCTCGACGGCGCCGGCGCGCGGGTCGACATGGGAGTCCCGAACTTCGACTGGCAGGCGATACCGCTCGCCTACGCCATGGACACGGTCGCGCTGCCGCTCGCCTGGGGCGAGCTGTCCGGACCGGCGGCGGTGAGCGTGGGCAATCCCCACCTGGTGTTCTTCGTGGCCGATCCAGGCGCGGTGCCGCTGGACGCGCTCGGCCCCGAGATCGAGCAGGATGCGGTGTTCCCGGAACGGATCAACGTCAACGTCGCGACGATCGTCGCCCGCGATCGAGTAACGATGCGGACCTGGGAACGGGGCGCCGGGCTGACGCGCGCCTGCGGCACCGGCGCCTGCGCCACCTTCGCCGCAGGGCGCAGGCTCGGCCTGCTCGAGCGCGACGTGCACATCGAACTGCCGGGCGGCGCGCTCCGTCTGGTCGAAAATGGCGATGGCCATCTGATCATGAGCGGGCCGGCGACGCACGTCTTCGCCGGCGAAGCGGACCTGGCGGCGTTCGCATGAGCGGCGTCGATGTGCTGACCTTTGGCTGCCGCCTCAACCTCGTCGAGAGCGAGGCGGTGCGCACGGCGGCCGGCGGCGCGGGCGACCTGATCGTCGTGAACAGCTGCGCGGTGACTGGCGAGGCGGTGCGGCAGGCAGAGAAGGCGGTCCGCAAGGCCCACCGCACAGCACCGGGCGCGCGCATCTTCGTCACGGGCTGCGCCGCCGAGCTCGAGCCGGATCGCTTCGCCAGCATCACGGGCGTAACGGGCGTGCTCGACAACCGGCAAAAGCTGCTCGCGGAGAGCTACCGCACGCCGCCCCTGCCGGGGGTCCGTGCGCCAGCGGTGCAGCCGACGCTGGCTCCGCTCGCCGCCTTCACCGGCCGCAGCCGCGCCTTCGTTCAGGTGCAGACCGGCTGCGATCATCGCTGCACCTTCTGCATCATTCCGTTCGCACGCGGCGACAGCCGCTCGGTGGCCGTCGCGGACGTGGTCGAGCGGATCGCCGCGCTGGTCGCGGCGGGCGCGCGCGAGGTCGTGCTCACCGGCGTCGACCTCACCGGCTATGGCGCCAACCTGCCCGGCACTCCGGCGCTCGGCGTACTTGTAGAGCGGATCATGCGCGACGTGCCGGCGTTGCCGAGGCTCCGCCTTTCCTCGCTCGATGCGGTCGAGATCGATCCGCTGCTGTTCGATCTTCTCGCCGGCGAGCCGCGGCTGATGCCCCACCTCCACCTTTCGCTGCAATCGGGCGACGACATGATCCTCAAGCGGATGCGCCGCCGCCACGGCCGCGCCGATGCCATTGCCCTCGTCGCGGCGCTGAAGGCGCGGCGGCCGGACATGGCGATCGGCGCCGACCTGATCGCCGGCTTCCCGACCGAGACCGAGGCGATGGCCGCCAACAGCCTCGCCTTGATCGCGGAGTGCGACATCGTCCTCGCCCACGTCTTCCCCTATTCGCCCCGCGCCGGCACGCCCGCCGCGCGCATGCCGCAGGTAGAGCCGGAGGTCGCGCGCGAGCGGGCGCGGCG
>CAXTTP010000243.1:0-4607 GCA_964247195.1 uncultured Sphingomonadaceae bacterium | reverse complement strand
CCTACTGGACCGGCGCCGGCGCGGCCGCGACCACCGCGGCGCCGGCGTTCGGCCGGTCGCTGATCGGCAGCGCCTCGGCGGCGGCGGCACGCGGCACGATCGGCATCAAGCGCGCGATCCCGACCGGACGCTACGTGATCCCCGAAGGCATCAACCCGCAGGCGGGAACCGCGGTGGCGCCGGGCGCCAACTCGATGCGAATGTTCCTGGGCTCGATCCGCGAGGCCGTCACGATCTCGTCGCTCTACCTGTCGGTGACCACCGCGGCGTCCGGCGGCAACGTCCAGATCGCGATCTACGCCGCCGATCCGGCGACCCTGATGCCGACCGGCGCGCCGCTCGGGTCGACCAGCGCGCTATCGACCACAAGCACAGGCTCGCTCGGCGCGAGCAGCCTCAGCATCAGCGTCGGACCGGGCCTCTACTGGTTCGCCACGAACAGCGACACCACCGGCGGGACCGCGATCTTCCGGTCGATGGCCGCGACCACCTACCAGCAGACGCAGCTTTATGGGTCGAGCTCCGGCAGCACGGCGTTCAGCACCACCTCGACGCTCACCGGCCTGTCCAAGTCGCAGACCTACGGCAGCTGGCCGACGCTCACCGGCAGCTTCTCCGGCGACAGCCTGGCCGAGATCAACACGGTCTCGACGCCGCTCGTCGCCTTTATCGCGAGCTGACGGCGATGGCGCAGGTGCTGCCGACGGCGCGCGAGAGCGTGCCCTATTACTTCACGATGGCGCTCGCGCCCGAGCAGCTCGCCGGCGCCGTCGATATCACCGGCTGGACCTTCAAGCTGGCGCTGACGCGGCAGATGGGCGGCACGCCGGACATATCGCTGGCGATGGCGACGACGGGGCTCGGCCAGGGCTTCGCGATCGCGAGCGGGGCGGGCCTGCTCCTCACCATCCGCATCCTCACCGCGACACTCACCGGGATCGCCGACACGACCGGCTGCTTCCAGCTCTTCGGCGACCTCCTTGCCGAGCCGCCCGGCGGCGATCCGTTCCTGGTCGCCGACCTGATCCTTCCCGTCACCAAGGGACCGACCTCAGCATGAGCACCCTTCCGATCGCGATCGGCGGCCCGCCCGGGCTCAGCGCCTACCAGCTTGCCGTCCTCAACGGCTTCACGGGCACGCTCGCGCAGTTCCTCGCGACCGCCGGCGGCAATCTGCAGCCGCAGGTCGATCAGGCAAACGCGGCTATGACCGCAGCGCAGGCGGCCGCCGCCCAGGCCGGCACGGTCCACTTCGGGACCGGCGACGTGCTCGCCGACGCCGCGCTCGCCCCGCAGTTCTTCAATGGAGCCGTCGCCTATGCGAACGGCTGGAAGATCCCGACCGGCAGCTCCGGCCAGGGCACGCTGCAACAGATCCAGTATCCGTTCGACGGCGCGAGCTATCCGGGCCGCACGATCAAGCTCAGCGTGCCCGGCGATACCTCCGGCTTCACGCGCGCGATCAGCAAGACCTTCCAGGTCAAGACGTCCGCGACCAACCCCGTCACGCGCACCGCGACAGCCGTCGAGACCAACCCGTCGGCCAACCGCAAGCTGATCACGTTCACCTATGTGGTGCAGGGCGACGAGGTCGGGTTCTGGCCCTACCTGAAGACCAACGACACGACCGTCGCAACGGCCGACGAGACGTTCTCGATCGCCGGCCTCGACTGCGAGATCGTGCTGACGCCGTCGGACTGGCTCACAGCCATGGAGGAGATGCTGGCGCTGCGCGAGAGCCGCCAGCGGTCCGGCCTGCTGTTCGGCATCGGCAGCCTCTACGCCGACAGCCTGCCGGCGCCGCAGGTGTTCCACGGCGCTGCGATCGTCGCCGGGCCCGACGGACGACAGTCGGCGCTCCGCGTGCCGAACGGCCAGGTCGGCAACACCAGCATCGCCCAGACGAAGTTCGGCGGCGCCGGCTCGGCCAGCGCCAACTATGCGCTGCCGCTGCTCCAGGCGTGGTACGGCAACAGCGTCAAGGTGCAGGCGATGTACGACACGTCGCTCGCCTTCACCCGCTCGCTCAGCCACGTCGCCCAGGTCACGAAGACGGACGGCACCACCGAGAATGCGAGCAGCGGCAACAATCGCCTCGCCGCGCCGATCGCGGCGACGACGTTGCCGGGCGCCGAGTTCACCGGATCGATCGCGGGCAGCGTCCTCACCGTGACCGCGATGACGGTCGGCAAGCTCGTCGCCGGGCAGCGCCTCTATGCCACCGGTGTCCTGCCGGGCTCGCAGATCATGCTCCAGCTATCGGGCACGGTCGGCGGTGTCGGTACGTACCTGATCTCGAAGCCGCATCCGGCCGGCGTCGCCAGCATGACGATCGACGCGGCACCGCGGATCGTCGCCACGATGCAGCTCAACCTGCTCGGCGACGAGGCCGGGATCGGCCCCTATGCCCAGATCCCGACCGCATTCGCGGTTACGGCCGGCTCCGACGAAACGCTCTACCCGATCGATGTCACGATCAAGCCGATCGCCTCGGCCGGGCTCGCGTCGCCGATGGAGCTCGCGGCCGCCGGCGCCTCGGTTCGCGCACAGATGGCGGCGTTCGGCATCATCCAAGAGACCTACGCCGCAACCGTCACCGTCAAGGCCGATGGCACGGGCGACTTCACCCATCCCAAGCTCGCGCTCGATGCGATCACCGATGCCTCGCCGCTGAAGCGCTACAAGGTGCTGATCTATCCCGGCGCCTACAATCAGTACGTCAACTGGGAGTGCAAGGACTGGGTCGACCTCGTCGGCACCGACCGGCGAACGTGCATCATCTCCTACGCCTATCCGGACAGCCAGGACGCGGACACGATCTCGGTCAACTCGGTCTTCTACCTGCGGACCAACACCCGGATCGAGAACCTCACGGTCACGATCAAGAACGGCCGCTATGCGATCCACCTCGAGACCAGCAACAACGTCCTCTACTGGTACAGCCGCCAGGCGATCGTGAACTGCCATGTCGAGCACCTCGGCAACGACAGCGCGGTCAACAACACCTGGGCGATCACCAGCCAGCTCGCAGTCGGCTCGGGGCTTGCCACCGGCCAGCGGGTCACGCTGCGCGGCTCGACCTTCAAGGGGCCGGGTGGCGGGTTCAGCTTCCACACCAACGGCTACTTCCTGTCGCCGACGTTCGTCGATGCCGAGGGCTGCCAGTTCGTGGCGACGAAGACAGGATCGCCGGCATTCCGGATCATCCCGCTCGGTTCGCGCCAGGCCGACAAGTGCCGGCTGGTCGGCAACAGCTTCGTCGGCGACATCCAGTATGGGCTCGGCCTCAACAACAATGGCGGCGGCGCCTGGGTGCCCAAGCCGCTGACCGATCAGCCGGCGATGCACAACGAGGTCGAGGTCTACGCCTACGGCAACACCTCGGCGGTGTGGAAGAACGTCGACTATGGCACCGCGCTTCGGATCGAGAGCGCGACGTCGGGCAGCTCGTCGTCGGTCGTGGCCGCCGGCGCGCTGTTCGCGCTGATCCTCGGCGACGGCACGACGCTCAAGAGCACGGTGACGGCAGGCTCGCCCGGGCAGAAGGGTTCGCTCCTCGGCTGGGGCGACATCTCCGGCAACGCCGCCGGTCCCTCGGGCGACCCGTATGTCTATGCGACGAGCCTCGCGTCGCGCCTCGGCGACCGCTCGAGCGCGCCGGTCTCCGGCACGCTCACGTTCGACGGCGGATCGCCGATCACGGTCACGATCTCGACCAATGCGAGCGCCCTCACCAACGATGCCATCCGTGCCCTGATCCAGGCACAGATCGGGTCGGCGGGCACCGTCACCGAGTTCGCCGCCGGCAAGCTCTACAAGGGCCGGTTCGACGACGAGGAAGCCGTTCCCCGCAACGAGACCGGCACCTTCATGGCGCGCGGCACCCGCGTCGCCTGGGACACGATCAAGGGCCAGAACGTGCGGCCGATGACAAGCGCCGACCCCATGCTGCGCAGCGCCGGCGTCCTCCTCGAGGACATGCCGGCGGGATCGACCAAGCGGGTCAAGACGCGGGGCTTCCTGCTGTTCGAGGATGTGCTGCGGAGCGATGTCGAGGCGACCTTCACGGCATCGCAGAGCGGCACGACGCTCACCGTCACGGCCGTGGCGAGCGGCGTGTTGAAGGTCGGCGACACGCTCACCGGCAGCGGCGTCGCGGCGGGAACCAGGATCGTCGCGTTCGGGACAGGCACGGGCGGCACAGGCAGCTACACCGTCAGCCAGGCGCTTACGCTCGCCAGCCGCACGTGGAACTCGATTCCGGCGCTCGGCGACAGCTTCAGCGTTTCCGCCGCCGGGCAGGTCGCGAAGGATGCCACGAAGCCGGTGCTGACCGCGATTCGCAGCGATGCGTTCGAGCTCGCGGTCTGATGCGCGGCGTTGCGGAGGTCGCCCGATGAACGAGAACGGCTGGCTATGGCGTTTCCTGTACCCGCTGCTGCCATCGCTGGCCGGCGCGTTCGCGGGGCTGGTCACGCAGAACCAGAAGGCGATGACGTGGCGGCAGAGTGCCACGTTCCTGATCGCCGGCACCGGCTTCGGGTTCTTCGTGTTCCCGCTGCTCTTCCAGAACATCACCGATCCGCAGATCGCCGGCGGCGTGTGCT
>CAXTTP010000242.1:0-4624 GCA_964247195.1 uncultured Sphingomonadaceae bacterium | reverse complement strand
GCGGCATCGACGGCCTGCTGCACGTCACCGATCTCAGCTACAAGCGCGTCGGCCACCCGAGCGAGATGATCAACATCGGCGACACCGTCCGCGTGCAGATCATCCGCATCAACCGCGAGACGCAGCGCATCAGCCTCGGCATGAAGCAGCTCGAGAGCGATCCGTGGGGCGGCGCCTCGGCCAAGTATCCGATCGGCGGCAAGTTCACCGGCCGGGTCACCAACATCACCGAATATGGCGCCTTCGTGGAGCTGGAGCCGGGTATCGAGGGCCTGGTCCACGTCTCCGAGATGAGCTGGACCAAGAAGAACGTCCACCCCGGCAAGATCGTCTCCACCTCGCAGGAAGTGGATGTGGTCATCCTCGAGGTCGACGAGGACAAGCGCCGCATCTCGCTGGGCCTCAAGCAGGCGATCAACAATCCGTGGGATTCGTTCGCCGAACAGCATCCGATCGGCTCGGTGGTCGAGGGCGAGGTCAAGAACGCGACCGAGTTCGGCCTGTTCATCGGGCTAGATGGCGACGTCGACGGCATGGTCCACATGTCGGATATCGCCTGGGGCGCGACCGGCGAGGAAGCGCTCGCGCTGCACCACAAGGGCGAGACCGTGAAGGCGGTCGTGCTCGACATCGATGCCGAGAAGGAGCGCATCTCGCTTGGCATGAAGCAGCTCGAGCGCGGCGGTGTCTCGACGGCGAGCCCGGATTCGGCGAGCCGCCTCAACAAGAACGCGGTGACCACCGTGACGGTGCTCGCGGTCGGCGACGGCGGCCTCGACGTGCAGGCCGGCGACGATGGCGCGACCGGCTTCATCAAGCGCTCGGATCTCGGCCGCGATCGCGACGAGCAGCGCCCGGAGCGCTTCCAGGTCGGCCAGAAGTTCGATGCGATGGTGATCGGGTTCGACCGGTCCAAGAAGCCCAACTTCTCGATCAAGGCGATGCAGCTCGCCGAAGAGAAGCAGGCGGTGGCGCAGTACGGCTCGTCGGATTCCGGCGCGTCGCTCGGTGACATTCTCGGCGAGGCGCTCAAGGCCCGCGAAAACCGCTGACGTCGCTGGCGGGGCGATCGTGTCAATCGATACGATCGCCCCGCCGCGGCACCGCGGGCCGCAACCGATCGAAGCTAGAAGGCCCGCTCCAGCCGGCTGATCAGCCCCAGCGCGGGGCTCGGCGGCGCCTCCGGCAGGTCGAGGTCGGCATCGATCCGGCGCACCCGCTGGTAGAGCTCGCGACTTGTCTCGATCAGGCCGCGCGCGGTTTCCGGCAAGCCGGCACAAGCCACCGGATCGCTGTCCGCCGCCTCGCCGAGCCGGAGCGCGCGGTCGCGCGCCTGGATGGAGAGGATTTCGCCCGCCTCGACGGCGCGGCGGGTCAGCAGCCAGCCGACGATCTGCATGAGCCGGGTCGTGATCTTCATCGATTCGCACGCGAAGCCGACCTGCACGAGCGGCGCGAGACCGTCGCGCTCCTCCCGGCCGATGCCGTCGAAATAGCCGCGCACCTCGTCGGTGAGCACCATCGCCTCGACATAAAGCGAGTCGACGAGCCGCGGCGCGAGCCGGCTCTGGGTTCCCCGTTCGGCCATGTCGGGAAGATGCCACATCGCCGGCCCGCCGGGAACGGGCAAAGACGGTGAATGCGGCTGCCGCGCGCTGCGCTCCCGCAAATGTCCCGGAGCGAGCCAGCCGGGCTTGACGCGTGGAGCCCGCTTCCTATCTCGCGGACGGTCGATGCCGTTGCCTTCGGGGGCGGCATGGCCGCCCCGGCGGGTTGCCCGCGGGTCCTTTGTCCCCAACGCCTTCGAAAGGGTTGCTGATATGCGTACTTTGGATTTTGCCCCCCTCCTCCGCTCCTCGATCGGCTTCGAGAATCTCAACCGCCTGGTCGATCTCGCCAGCCGCGGCGACAGCGAAGCCTATCCGCCCTACAATATCGAGAAGCTGGGCGACGGCGCCTATCGCATCTCGATGGCGGTCGCCGGTTTCTCTCGCGAGGAACTCGATCTCGTGATCCAGGAGAACATGCTCGTGGTGGTCGGCCGCGCCGGCGAGGCGCCGGAAGGTGCCGCGCGCGAGTTCCTGCACCGCGGCATCGGCAAGCGCGCGTTCGAGCGCCGCTTCCAGCTCGCCGACACCATCAAGGTGACGGGCGCATCTTACGAGAACGGGCTGCTCAACGTCGACCTCGTCCGTGAGATCCCGGAGCATAAGAAGCCGCGCCGGATCGCCATCGACGGCGGCAATGCTACTTCGACGATCGAGGCGCCCGTCGAGGAGCAGCGTGCCGCCGCCTGAGCGCGCGCTTACTCCTGACACCAGGGAAGGGCCGGCCGGCGACGTGTCGGCCCTTCTGATTCTCAGGCGATGATGTCGGGGATCAGCATGTCCTCGAGCTGGGCGATCTCGTCCTTGTAGCGCAGCTTGCGCCGCTTCAACCGAGCGAGCTGGAGCTGGTCCGATCCGGGCACGCTGCGCAGCGCCTCGATCGCGCTGTCGAGGTCGCCATGCTCCTCCCGCAGCAGTCCGATCCGCCGGGCGATCTCGTCCCTGTCCATGCCGTCCCCTTGTGCCCGTGACGATCAGGTTAGGGGCGGAGCGGCCGTCCCTCAAGCCCGCCAACGGCTGATCGCGGCCGGCTGCACAACTGGTCGCGTCGATGCCGTTTGCGAGGCGACAAGCGCCGCGATCCATGTTCTATTTGCCGACCCGCTGACCCGTGAAGGAGATATCCGGATGGAGAATGGACATTCGTCGGCCCTGACCGCCAAGCACGCCGGGATCGAGGCGCGAATCGCCGATGAGGTGCGCCGGCCGTCTCCGGACATGACACTCGTCGGCCGGCTCAAGAAGCAGAAGCTGAAGCTGAAGGAAGCGCTCGACAAGCTCTGATCGCGGCGCCGGAGGCCTGACCCCGGCGGTCAGGCTCCGGTCTGCCGATCGAGCTCGTAAGTCCTATTTGGTTCGCAGGCCGGGCCGGCGCAGTGGCCGGCCGGGACGTTTCACCAGCATCGTCTCGGTGGCGTGCGTGCCGACCGGCTTGCGCGTGAGGCGCGGATCGATGCGGTGGAAAAAGGAGATGCCGACCTGGCCGCGGCGGCACCACGCGATCTCGCCGCCGATCACGCCGATGTTGCGGAGCTCGATCTCGACCGGCTGACCCTGCTCGACCAGCGCGCTGCAATCGGCCATCAGGCCGCCTGCGGAAAGATTGCGGATACGAAGCGGCACCGGGTCGGCATCCGGATCGGTCCGCATCCGGGCGTGGAGTAACATGCTGTCGCGCATGTCACCCCGCTGGTGACGCGATGCCCGTTCGCCGACGCTTTCGAAGTCGATTTCCTCGTCCACCATCTCTTCCCCGCGGCGCCGGCGCGCCAAGACTATCGGGTAAGATAGACGCAGCAATTCATCGCAATCGGGTTAACGGCGCGGCCGCTACTCGTCGCGCGAGATCTTTTCCTGGCGTTCGTGGCGCTCCTGCGCCTCCACCGTCATAGTCGCGATCGGCCGCGCCTCCAGCCGGGCAAGCGAGATCGGTTCGCCGGTGACCTCGCAATAACCATATTCGCCCTCGTCGATGCGGCGCAGCGCCGCTTCGATCTTCGCGATCAGCTTGCGCTGCCGGTCGCGGGTGCGCAGCTCGATCGACCAATCCGTTTCGGTCGAGGCACGATCGGTGACGTCCGGCTCGCGGATCGAATCCGTCTGCAGCTGGGCCAGCGTTCCTTCGGCCTCGCGCAGGATTGAGCCCTTCCACTCCAGCAGCTTGCGTCGGAAATAGCGTAGCTGCTGTTCGTTCATGAACGGCTCTTCCGGCATCGGCCGATAGCCGTTGCCGGCGATCGGGCCGCCTTTGCCCGGTTCCTCGTTCTCGGACGCCGATTTAAGGGCAGTCGCCATGCTACTCTCCGCTCCCAGCGCCGCAGCATCGCAGGCATTCGAGCCCACAGTGAAGCGTAGCGCCCCCGCGCGGGCCTATAGCCACGCCTCTTGGCCCGCACAAGCGCCCGGACGCCGCCTGCGACCGACCGCGCCGGCGTCTCCGGCGCCGGCCTCACGAACGACGCCGCGGCGATTCGGGCGATTCGGGGCCACCCAGCCGGACAGGCCAAGTCGAGATGGCGCCGAACCGGCTTGTTAACCTCGTTCCTGCACCTCCCGCGCCGCATTGCTTCGTATTGGGACATTAACTCAAGTCATTGATCAGAGGCCGGGATGTTTACCCTGATGTTTCGCCCAAAAATGGTTAACGCGCTTGCGATTAATCCGGTATTCTGCATTTGATCCTAGCTGTGTCCACGGCCGGTTCGTAGTGCAGCGCTACGTATCTCGAGGTCACAAAGGGCCCGTTTAGAAAAGAGTGCTCCGCTATGTCGGTACGGATGGCTTTGGCGAAACTCTGCGCTTGCGCATGCGGCGGCGCGGTTATCGGCGGTGGCGCAGTCCATCTTGCCGAGAAGCCGGATGTTTTCCGCACCCACAAGATGGCGAGGGTGGTGCATCGCGCGCCGATCCGCCGCGTTCACCGCACCGTCACCACCACGACGTGCGCGCCGGGCTCGACGACGGTCGTGACGACCGCACCCGCCGGTGTCCAGTATCCGGCGCCCGTCCCCTATGAG
>CAXTTP010000241.1:0-4626 GCA_964247195.1 uncultured Sphingomonadaceae bacterium | reverse complement strand
GCGTCGAGAGGTTGAAGCGCGCGCGGCCGGCCACGATCAGCATCTTGCCCTCGGCGGCGGCGAGCTGGACCTGCGATCCCTCCGGCAGCTTGCGGGCGATGTCGAAGAGCGTGTGTGCGGAGAGCGTGGTCGCGCCGGGCGTGTCGACCTGCGCGTCGACCGTCTCGACGATCTGGAGATCGAGGTCGGTCGCCATCAGCTTGATGCCGCCGCCGGCCGTCGCCTCGATCAGGACGTTGGACAGGATCGGGATGGTATTGCGCCGCTCGACCACCGACTGGACATGGCTGAGGCTCTTGAGCAAAGTCGCGCGTTCGATCGTCGCCTTCATGCCCTGACCCCGGAGCCCCCGTCCCAACCCTTGGGCTCCGTGTATAGCGCGGCTTTCCGCTCCCGCCAGTAGGATGATGAAAAAGGGAGGGGGCGGAGCGCAGGCGCCCCGCCCCCGTTTCAGCTATCCGCGCGGGTCAGAAGCGGACGCCGAAACCGCCGAGCAGCTGGTGCCGCTCGAAGCCGCGCTCATAGTTCGAATAGCGGTATTCGGCCTTCACATAGGCATTCGATCCGACCGCATATTCGGCGCCCGCGCCGACGCGCACGCCGTTGAGGTTGGTGCGGTCGAGCGTGACCTCGTCGGTGCCGTCGTCGTCGGTCAGCTTGAAGCGCGCATTGGTATAGCCGGCCTTCGCGTAGAGCAGCGTGCGGCCACCGACGACCTTGCCGACGCGGCCGCCGACATAGAGGTCGCGCGCCGCCTTGGCGCAGAGGCGCGGATCCGCCACGGTCCGGGCGCCGGAGCAATCCTTGTTGTTCGAATCGGAGATTTCGCCCTCGATGCCGACGAGCGCGCTGCCCATCTGCACGTCATAGCCGGCGCCGACGCCGTACATAAAGGCGTCCGAGTGGCCGTCGTTCTGGATCCGGTCGCCGCCGGCAATGCCTTCGACATGAAGGCCGGTGAACGGGGCGGCGGCCTGGGCGAAGGCCGGTGCCGCGGTGCCGAACACGGCCGCCGCAGCAAGAAGAGGGTACGCAACGCTACGCATGATATACTCCATCATGTTTTTCGCCCGAACGTGCCGGGTCGAGCCCGCCCAAGTGCATGACGGCCCTGTCGGTTGCATGAACGACAATGACAAAGGGCAGGGACGAAGGGCCGGAATGTTGCATCGCCGCCGCGGATCGAAGATGGAGCGGCGATGCGTTCCCGCCGCCGATCGCTGCTCGCCTGCGCGCTGGCCTGCGTGGCTGCCGAGCCGGCCGCGGCGCGCGAGGAGATCGGCATCTACCAGAGCTGGGGCGCCTTCCGCGACATGGCGCCGCGCCGCTGCTTCGCCATCGCCGAACCCGCCCGCAACATGGCCGGCAGCCGCTGGCGCCCCTCGCTCGCGATCGGCACCTGGCCGGATCAGCACGCGCGGGCGCAGCTCCACGTCCGCTTGCGGCAACGCAAGCTGCTCGGTGCGCCGGTGACGCTCTCGATCGGCGAGCGCCGCTTTCGGCTGATCGCCGGCGGCTCCGACGCCTGGGCGCACGATGCCCGCCAGGATGCCGCGATCGTCGCCGCGATGCGCTCGGGATCGAGCCTTTCGATCGAGACCCGCGCTCTCGACGGCGCAGCCTTTGCCGACGTCTACCTGTTGCGCGGCGCCGCTACCGCGATCGATGCCGCGGCGCTTGCCTGCATGGCACAGCGCTGAGGATGGGGGTGGACGACGGGCGGGCTGGCAAAATCGGCGTTTCCCGCCTACATCGCGCGCCATGACCGCCACCCCCGCCATGCCGATCCCCGGCCATATCGATCCGGTGCCGGTGCCGGTGCCGCGCGCCGCGGTGACGAGGGCAGACGGCCGGGTCGACCTGCTCGGCCTGGGCCGCGACGAACTGCGCGCGGCCCTCGCTGTCGCCGGGCTCGATCCGAAGCAGGCGAAGCTCCGCGCCAAGCAGCTCTGGCACTGGATCTACAACCGCGGCGTCACCGACTTCGCGCTGATGACCGACATCGCCAAGGCGCAGCATCCCTGGCTGGCCGCGCATTTCGTCGTCAGCCGGCCCGAGGTCGTCGAGGCGCAGGTCTCGACCGACGGCACCCGCAAATGGCTGCTGCGCTCGCCCGACGCGCACGACTACGAGATGGTGTTCATCCCCGACGCCGACCGGGGCACGCTCTGCGTGTCGAGTCAGGTCGGCTGCACACTCAACTGCACCTTCTGCAATACCGGGACGATGCGGCTGGTCCGCAACCTCACCGCCGGCGAGATCGTCGGCCAGGTGATGCTGGCGCGCGACGCGCTCGGCGAATGGCCATCGCAGCCCGAGGGGCGCATGCTCACCAACATCGTGATGATGGGGATGGGCGAGCCGCTCTATAATTTCGAGAACGTCCGCGACGCGCTGAAGCTGGTGATGGACGGCGACGGGCTCGCGCTTTCCAAGCGGCGGATAACGCTGTCGACCTCCGGCGTGGTGCCGATGATGGCGCGCGCCGGCGACGAGATCGGCGTCAACCTCGCGGTTTCGCTCCACGCGGTGACGAAGACGGTGCGCGACGAGATCGTGCCGCTCAACCGCAAATACGGCATCGAGGAGCTGCTGGCCGCCTGCGCCGCCTATCCCGGCGCCAACAATGCGCGCCGCATCACCTTCGAATATGTCATGCTCCGCGACAAGAACGACAGCGAGGCAGACGCCCACGAACTCGTCCGGCTGTTGCGCAAGTACCGGCTACCGGCCAAGGTCAACCTGATCCCGTTCAATCCGTGGCCGGGCGCCGGCTACGAATGCTCGACGCCGGAGCGGATCGCGCGCTTCTCCGACATCGTCTTTGCAGGCGGCATCTCCGCCCCGGTCCGCCGCCCGCGCGGACGCGACATCATGGCCGCCTGCGGCCAGCTCAAGTCCGCCTCGGAGCGTAAGAGCCGCGCCGAACTCGATCGCCTCGCGGCCGGGAAGCAGGACGCGCTCGGCTGAGCGGCGTCACCCACCAAGCATTGCTGCTGGTGATCGCGCCGTCACCCTAGCGCTGACGGTGGCGATGATGATCGCCTTCTTCGTCCGCGCCTATGGCGATTGAGGCGCGACGGCAGCGGCGCTAAGGGCAGGCTCATGTGGTTGCTTGATAGGATGCTTTCGCGGTTCATGCGCGTCGGCGAGCTGGTGGTGGTGGATGCCGACGGCAGCCGCCGCTCCTACGGAACCGCGCAGCCGGGGCGCGCGCCGGTGGTGATCCGCTTCACCGACGGCAAGGTCGCCGATTTCATCGCCCGCCATCCCCGGCTGGGCGGCGCCGAGGCGTTCATGGACGGCCGCCTCGTGATGGAGGAGGGCGACATAGCGGCGCTGATCGACCTGATCCGCGCCAACGGCAGCTGGGAGAAGGGCGGCCGGAGCATCGCCCAGCCCAATCCGTTGCGCCGGCTGATGAGCCAGACGCTGCTCAAGCTCGACCGGCTCAACTGGGAGGCCAAGTCGAAGCGCAACGTCTCCCACCATTATGACCTCGGCGACCGGCTCTACGATCTCTTCCTCGATTCGGACCGGCAATATAGCTGCGCCTATTTCACCGATCCCGCGAACGGCCTCGAGCAGGCGCAGATCGACAAGAAGGCGCACATCGCCGCCAAGCTCGCCCTGAAGCCCGGCCAGCGCGTGCTCGACATCGGTTGCGGCTGGGGCGGCACCGCGCTCTACCTGAACCGCGTCGCCGACGTCGACGTGCTCGGCATCACGCTCAGCGAGGAGCAGCTCAAGACCGCCCGCGCCCGCGCCGCGGCGGAAGGCGTCGCCGACCGGGTGAAGTTCGAGCTGATCGACTATCGCAACGTCGAGGGCGTGTTCGACCGGATCGTCTCGATCGGCATGTTCGAGCATGTCGGGCCGCCGCGCTACCGGACGTTCTTCGCCAAGTGCCGCTCGCTACTCGCCGAGGACGGCGTGATGCTGCTCCACACGATCGGCCGGATGGGCGGGCCGGGCACGACCGACGCCTTCACCGCCAAATATATCTTCCCCGGCGGCTACAACCCGGCGCTCTCCGAGATCGTCGGGGCGAGTGAACGGGTCAAGCTGATCGCCGCCGACATCGAGACGCTGCGGCTTCACTACGCCTACACGATCCGGCTCTGGTACGATCGCGCCGTCGCCGCCCACGACCGCATCGTCGCGCTCTACGACGAGCGCTTCTACCGGATGTGGACCTTCTATCTGGCCGGCGCGATGGCGGCGTTCCGCCACGGCGGCATGTGCAACTACCAGATCCAGTATATCCGCCGGCGCGACACGCTGCCGATCACGCGCGATTATCTCGCCGCGAACGAGGCGCGGCTGCACGGGCTCTGACGCGCGCTACTCGCCGCTGCGCGGGTGCAGCGCGCGCATCATCTCGCGCGCGGCCTCCCGCTCCTGCGGGCTGATCGTGCCGTCGTGATCGGTATCGAGCATGTCGAACAGGCTCATCGCCGCGGACTGCGCCTCGGCGAGCGTCACCTTGCCGTCATGATCGGCGTCGACGCGATCGAACCAGTGGCCGCCCATGCCCATGCCGCCCATGCCGCCCATGCCGCCGCCGCGCCGGGCCGGCGGAGCGCTCGCGCCGTCGGCCGGCGGCGGGCCGCGATCGGCCTGCAT
>CAXTTP010000240.1:0-4650 GCA_964247195.1 uncultured Sphingomonadaceae bacterium | reverse complement strand
CATCCGCACTGCATGGCCGATTGCCCGCCCAACGCGATCCACCGCGGGCCCGATGGCGAGGTGTTCATCGACGACAGCTGCATCGGCTGCGGCAACTGCCAGCGCAACTGCCCCTATGGCGTGATCCGCATGGACAGCGTGCCGCCCAAGAAGCCGGGGCTGCTCAGCTGGCTGCTGTTCGGCGCCGGGCCGGGCCCGGGCGAGCCGGGCAAGGCCTGGTCGCACAAGCATGCCAAGGCCGGCGTCGAGAAGCCGATGAAAGCGATTAAGTGCGATATGTGCTCCGGCATCGAGGGCGGGCCGGCGTGCGTGCGCGCCTGCCCCACCGGCGCCGCGATCCGCGTCGCTCCCGAGCAACTGCTCTCCGTTTCCCGCCTCGAGCGCCAGGAGGGCTGAGCGTGGCGACGCGGGGACTGGTCCAGGGCAGGCGGGAGAGCGGGGAGCATGAAGGGTTCCTCCGCTACGCCGGCTTCCGCTGGCTGAAGATCGGGCTCGTCCTGTCGGCGCTCGCGCTCGCTGGCTACCTGCTCGCCGACGTCAAGCCGCGGCCGAACGGCGGCAGCTGGTATGGCTATACGCTCGGCACGATCGGCGTGCTGATGATCCTGTGGCTGACGATGCTCGGCGTCCGCAAGCGCAACATGACGCGCGGCCGCTGGTCGCTAAAGGCGTGGACCTCCGCGCACGTCTATCTCGGCCTGTCGCTGATCGTGATCGGCACGCTCCACACCGGCTTCCAGTTCGGCTGGAATATCCACACCCTCGCTTACGCGCTGATGATGATCGTGATCGTCTCCGGCATTTTCGGCATCGCCGCTTATTCCTCGCTGCCGCGTGCGCTCAGCGACAATCGCGGCGAGACGACCCAGGCGCAGATGCTCGACAATCTCCGCCTGCTCGACCGCCAGCTCCACGATGCCGCGCAGCCGCTCGAGCAGGGCTATGCCGAGATCGTGCGGATGAGCCTGGAGGACGATCCGTTCGGCGGCGGCGTCGTCTCCCGGCTCACCCGCCGCTACCCGCGCTGCGGCACGCGCGCCGCGCAGGCGGCGATCCGCCGCTACACCGGCAACAAGCCGGCGATCGGCAGCGATCCCTTGGAAAAGGTGGACGCGTTGCTCGAGCGCAAGCAGGCGGCGCTCGCACGGGTCCGCCGCCATCTCCAGATCCGGGGCCTCCTGGAAGTGTGGCTGTACGTGCATGTGCCGCTTACCTTCGCGCTGATCGCCGCGCTGACCGCGCATATCGTCAGCGTATTCTTCTACTGGTGACGGCGCGTTGAGCTTCATCCTCCGCCAGCTGTCGCGCAGCGCCGAAGGCCGCGAGATCGTCCGCGTCCGCACCGTCGCGCAGGCCGAGATCAGCATCGGCCGCAGCCCCGATTGCGACATCCATCTCGCCGACCTCGCGGTCACCCTCCATCATGCGGTGCTCCGCCAGACCGCGCCGGACCGGGCCGAGATCGCGGCGACAGCGAACCTGCCTTTCGACGTCGACGGCCGCTCGACCGAACGCAGCGCGATCGACGTCGCCAAGGGTGCGGCGATCCGGATCGGCGGCCATTCGCTCGCCGTCTCCGCCGGTGAGGCGGCCGGCGACATCGCCGTCACCATCGAGCGCATCGGGGCGCTGTCCGACGCGTCCGAAGCCAAAGACGAGAACCGTGCCTTCTCGCTGGCGGGCGTCGCTCCGGGCAAGCGGATCAGTGCCTGGGCCTTCTCTCTGCTGGTGCTGCTGGCCGCGCTCGCCTGGCCGATCTGGACCTTCTACTCGCATCGTTCCGCGAACGAGGCGCAGGTGCAGGCGGCGACGCAGACGCCGGGCGCGATCCGCGACGTCGGCTTCCATGCCGACGAGATGTGGTCCAGCGGCAAGCTGTCGCTGGCGCATGCCAATCTCGAGGGCAATTGCCAGGCGTGCCACGTCAAGCCGTTCGTCGCGGTTCGCGACGATGCCTGCGTCGCCTGCCACGCCAACGTCCACGATCATGCCGATCCGCGTCGTCTCTCCGTCGCGCGCGCCGAGCCGGGGCCGGGCGCCAGGCTGCAGCTGGCCGTGGCGCACGCCTTCAACAAGCCCGAGGGCGGCTGCGTCGACTGCCACCGCGAGCATGAAGGGGCCGGCCGCATGCCGGTGACGGCGCAATCCTTCTGCAGCGATTGCCATGGTTCGCTCGACGAGCGGCTAAAGGACACCAAGCTCCAGAACGCCGGCGATTTCGGCACCGACCATCCCGAATTCCGGCCCGCGATCATGACCAATCCGACCGGACCGCATCCGACCATCCAGCGCGTCTCGCTCGCCGCGACGCCGATGGAGGATAGCGGCCTGAAATTCCCGCACCGCATGCACCTGTCGAAGACGAACGGCGTGGCGCGGATGGCGCAGACGCTGGCGGGAGACTATGATTTCGCTGGCGGGCTCGACTGCAAGAACTGCCACACGCCCGATGCGAGCGGTACCCGCTTCCAGCCGATCAGCATGGAGAAGAGCTGCGGCATGTGCCACAGCCTCGCCTTCGACAAGATCGACGGCACGGTGCGCACGCTCCGCCATGGCGACCCGCAGGCGGTGGCGGCGGACCTGCGCGCCTTCTATCGGTCGACTGCGCCGGACCGGCCGATCAGCCTCGGCGGAATGGCGCGGCGCGTGCCGGGCGACTTCGCCGCCTATCGCGCGTCGGCGGACTATCGCCTCGCTAGCGCCGCGCGTCCCGGCAATGCCGAGCGCGCGATCCGCGCCGTCTTCTCGCCTGGCGGGGCCTGCTACGACTGCCATCAGGTGCTGCAACCGAGCCAGACCGGCACCGGCACCTTTGGTGTGGTGCCGGTGCGCCTCACCCAGCGCTACATGAGCAAAGGCTGGTTCGATCATGCCGCGCACGACACCGAGAAGTGCACCCGCTGCCACGCCGCCCAGACCTCGGACAAGGCATCCGACCTGCTGCTACCGAATATCGCCAGCTGTCGCGAATGCCATGGCGGCGAGAGCGCGCACAAGGAGGTGCCCTCCGCCTGCGCGATGTGCCACGATTATCCCAGGAGCGTGGGCGCGCCGGTGATGGGCAAGCAGATCCGTTCACACGGCAGAGGGACGGTCCGCCGGAACGAAGTGGCCGCGAATTTCTAACCTGCGCGGGCCTGTGACGGACATCACAGGCCCGCGCTTGGTTCCGTACATAATTTGGCAGCCGAGCTTAACGGCAGCCCATTCGCCGAACTGGCGGGTGGAGCATAGCAAAAGGATTGTCGCAGGCTCATGCTCGTCGCGCAGATCACCGACATCCATCTCGGCTTCGAGCCCGACAATGTTGCCGAATTCAATCGCAGGCGGCTCGATCAGGTGCTGCATGCGCTGTGCGGGCTCGATGTTCGGCCCGATCTGCTGTTCGCGACCGGCGATCTCGTCGATCGCGGCGACAGAGATTCCTACCGCCGCCTGCGGAGCGCGCTCGAAACCTGCCCGTTCCCGGTCTGGCCGTGCATGGGCAATCACGACGTGCGCGCGAACTTCACCGCCGTCTTTCCCGAGATCCCGCTCGCCGACGGCTTCGTGCAATATGTCGTGGAAACCGAGGCGGTGCGTTTCGTCGTGCTCGATACGCTTGAGGAGGGCCGGCACGGCGGCGCGTTCTGCGAGGTGCGGGCGCGCTGGCTCGCCGAGACGCTCGCGGCGGCACCCGGCCGGCCGACGTTGATCGTCATGCACCATCCGCCGGTGGAGACCGGCATCGAGTGGATGACCACGCATCCCGAGGAGCCGTGGGTTGGCCACCTCGCCGCCGCGCTCGCCGGCCACGACCAGATCGCCGGCATTATCTGTGGCCATGTCCACCGCACGATCGTGACGAACTGGGCGGGCCGGACGCTGGCGGTCTGCCCCTCGACCGCGCCGCAGGTGGCGCTCACGCTCGCCCCGATCGACCCCGATCGGCCTGACATGCGGCCGCTGATCATCGCCGATCCGGCTGCATATGCACTCCACCTCTGGAACGGCCGCCAGATGATCAGCCATTTCGACACCGCCGAGCAGCACGTCGTGATCGTCCGCTACGACGAGGCGATGAAGCCGCTGGTCCGCGGGATGATCGAGGAGCGGCCGGGCGGCTGAGTCCCGTTCGCAGCCTGCTCTATCGCGCCGCCGTTGCCACGTCCCGCGCCGGCACCCAGTCGGCGAACGACGACGCCGGCTTGTCGACCACCCGATACGGTATGCCCCGGCTCGACAGGAACAGCCGCTCCATCTCCGGCCGAGTGAAGGGCCGCGCGCCCAACCGGCCAAACACCGCGATCTGGCCGCCGGTCTCGTCGACGGCGCGATCGCGATCAAGGCCCTTCGAGAGCGCCAGCGCCGGCGACGGCGTCCGCGCCCAGGCGATCAGCTCCGGCTTCGGCGCGGGCGAGAAGCCGTAGAAGTTCGGCTGGCTGGCCGGGCTGGTCAGCTGGATCACCTTCATGCCGTTCCTGCCGTCCGCGACATAGGCGAACAGCGAGGCGTTGGTGGTGCCGACGATCACGTCCTCGGCATCGTTCAGCTTACCCTCGAAGGTGGTCTTGCCGTAGACGACCGGCCGCTCGGGATTGGCGACGTCGACGATCACGAGCCCGTCCTGCTTCGCCGCGACATAGGCATAGGTGCGCGCGACATAGC
>CAXTTP010000239.1:0-4657 GCA_964247195.1 uncultured Sphingomonadaceae bacterium | reverse complement strand
ACGTGACGCTGGGCCAGCTCGCCCGGCGGGCGGCGCCGGCCGGCGCGGGCCAGGACTGCACCCGCAATTTCCAGTACAGCCTCACCTGGGCGCAGCGGCTGCCGGCGGCGCTGCCGCTCTACCCGGATGCGCAGGTGAGCGAGGCGGCGGGCAACGTCACGGGCGGCTGCAACCTTCGCGTCGTGAGCTTCGCCAGCGGCGCGCCGCTGCAACGGCTGGTCGACTTCTATTACACCCATGCCACGCGCGCCGGCTACGATGCCGAGCACCAGGTCTCGGGCGCCGACCATATCCTCGCCGGCGATCGCGACAGCGCCGCCTTCTACGCCACGTTCCGCGCCCGCCAGGGCGGCGGGACGGACGTCGATATCGTCGCCAACGAAGGGCGCTAGGCGCGCCTCGGGCGCTCAGTCGACCCGCGTCACCTTCACCGACTGCTGGTTGAGCGTCGTCGACCCGAACACGGTCATGAACGCGATGTCGGTGGCGTCGCGGCCGACCGCGATGCGCACCAGCCCCTCCGGCTTGGCGAGCCGGGTCGCGTCCACCAGCCGCCAGCCGCCATCCAGCCACACCTCGACGATCGCGTGGAAATCGGGCGGCTGGAGGTCGAGCGCATAGGCCGAGACGAGCCGCGCCGGGATGCCGGCGGCGCGCGCGAAGGTCGCCATCAGGTGCGCAAAATCGCGGCACACGCCGCGCCGCTGGACGAAGGTGTCGGCGGCGGTGGTGCTGGCGTCGCTGGTGCCGGCGCAATAATCGAGATGGTCGTGGATCCAGTCGGCCATCGCCTGCACCTGGTCGCCGCCCTGGACGCCCGAGAACTCCCGGCACACGAACGCCTCGAACCGGTCCGCCTCGCAATAGCGGCTCGGCCATAGGTAGGGCACGACGCCGGCGGGCAGCGCGCGCCGGGGCGCGCAACCGAGACCCTCGAGCGGACCGGTCACCCGGTCGAGGTCGACGGTGGCGCGGTATTCGGCGTGGAAATGGCCCTGTGCGTGCATCCAGGTGCGCCGGCCGATCGCATCGTCGCCGGGCACCGGATGGAGCGAATCCACGCCGGCGATGGTCAGCCGGTCCTCGACGATCGCCTGGTCGACCATCTGCGCAACCTCGATCGCGAGGAGCACGTCGGCCGGCTGCGCCATCGAATAGTCGAGCATCGCCTCGATCGCCAGCCGCATCTTCTTGTCCCCCGTCGCTGTCGTCCGCCCGAACCGGCCATCCCCTGCCCGGTTCCTGGCGCCTGCAAATTAGCCTCGCCGCCTATCGCGTCACCCGCGTGGCGAACGCCGCCATGTCGTCGAGCACCGGCGCGCGGCCACGCAACGGCCGCGCCAGCGCGGTGACGATGCCGACATGGCCGATGCCGGGATAGAGCTTCTCCTCGACCGCGACGCCCACGCCGCGCAGCCGGGCCGCGAGCGCCGCGCTGTTGGCGGGCCGGACACGCACGTCGAGCGCGCCGGCGGCCAGGAATGCGGGCGGATCGTCGGCGCTGGCGAAATGCACCGGCTGCGTCTCCGCCGCATCGGGCCACGCGCCGAACGTGGCGGTCGCGGCGGGATCGTCGAACGGCAGGAAGTCGTAGGGTCCGGCCAGCCCGGCGAAGCCGCGCACCGCCGCCCGGTCGGCGCCCAGCCAGCGCGGATCGAGCGCCAGCATCGCGGCGTCGTAAGCGCCCGCCGAATGGCCGGCGAGCACGATCCGATCGGGATCGGCGCCGATTTCGGCGGCATGGGCGCGCACCCAGCGCAACGCGGCGGCATTGTCCTCGAGAAAGGCTGGGAAGCGAACCTCCGGGCGCAGCCGATAGTCGGGGATGGCGACGACGAAGCCGCGCGCGGCAAGCGCCCGGCCGACGAAGCCGTAGCCTCGCCGCGTGCCGGAGGACCAGGAACCGCCGTAGAGGAACAGGATCACCGGCAGCGGTCGGCCGGCATGGGCCGGGGCATAGACGTCCAGCGTCCGCCGCGGCCCGTCGCCGAACGCCGCTCCGCTCACGATCCGCCGCGTGCCACCGTCCTTCGGTACGATCGTCTCGAAGGTCATCAGCCGCGAGCAGGCTGCCGCCGCAAGCAGCAGCAGCGCCACCGCCACCTTCCGAAGCCTTGCCGATCGCCCCATGCCGCCTCCGTGCCGCACCGCAGCAAGAGCCCGTGCGAACATCACTGTCAACCGCTGGCAGCGCGCGCTGCCCGTCGGGACGGAACGGCGGCAGGCGCGCGGCGTTTATTCGCGTCAACTGCCAAGAACGATAGAACAGGAGCCTCCTCCCATGAATCGCATCACTTCAATTCGCGCCGCCGCCTTCACCGGGCTTGCCGCGCTGGCGCTCGCCGGTTGCAGCAAGAGCGCCGACAACAGCGCCGACGCCAACGTCGCCGATCTGAACGCGATCGATCTCAACGCCGGCGCCGACATGAGCACCGGCATGGACGCGAACGCCGGCATGGACAGCAATGCCGGGAGCGACATGAATGCGAGCGGCGGCATGTCCGGTGACAATGGCAGCGCCATGTCGGGCGGATCGATGTCGGGCGGATCGATGTCCGGCGGCGCGACCACGGGCGGAGCGATGTCCGGCGGCGGCATGTCCGGCGGAGCGACGTCCGGTGACGGAATGTCGGGCGGCAGCAGCAGCAAGGGCAACATGACCGGCTCGACCACGTCGGGAACGGGCGGTGCGATGTCCAGCGGCACGGGTGCCGCCACCACGCCTGGCACCACCGGCTCGCCTGCCGCGCCGAACAAGTCCGGCTCGCAGCAGCACTAGAACGACAAACCGGCTCCGGCCCCCCTCGCCGTACGTGCGAGGGGGGCCGGGCCGCGCCTCACGCGCCCATCCGAAGCGGGCGCGCCGTGCCACGCCGGCGTCGACCATCCGAACCGCAGGCGAAGGCTTTCAAGCCGCCCGCGCAATCTCCGAAGATCAATCCAACCGCAGACGGCGGTAATCTAGAGCGCAGCGGCGGAAAGATAATCGCCATGGGCGTTCGTCCGCAAGGCAGCCCTTGCCGAGCCACGCCGCGCCATCCATTTGCACGGGAGTCGCCTTGCCGATCCCGAACAAATCTGGAACAAAAGCGCCCATGCTTACTCCTATTTCAAAGCGAGGGCCCGGCCGATGCTGACCCACATTAGCGTCCGCGGCGCGCGCGAGCACAATCTCAAGGGCGTCGACGTCGAGATCCCGCGCGATCGGCTGGTCGTGATCACCGGGCTGTCGGGCTCGGGCAAGTCGAGCCTCGCCTTCGACACCATCTATGCCGAGGGCCAGCGCCGCTACGTCGAGTCGCTCTCGGCCTATGCGCGCCAGTTCCTCGAGCTGATGCAGAAGCCGGACGTCGAGCATATCGAGGGCCTCTCGCCCGCCATCTCGATCGAGCAGAAGACGACCAGCCGCAACCCGCGCTCGACCGTCGCGACCGTGACCGAGATCTACGACTATATGCGCCTGCTGTGGGCGCGGGTCGGCATCCCCTATTCGCCCGCCACCGGCCTGCCGATCGCCGCCCAGACCGTCAGCCAGATGGTCGACCGGGTGGCGGCGCTGCCCGAGGGGACGCGCTTCTACCTGCTCGCGCCGGTCGTGCGCGGCCGCAAGGGCGAGTATCGCAAGGAGCTCGCCGAATGGCAGAAGGCGGGCTTCACCCGCGTCCGCATCGACGGCGAGTTCCACGAGATCGACGAGGCGCCCGCGCTCGACAAGAAGTACAAGCACGACATCGAAGTGGTGGTCGACCGGCTGGTCGTCCGCGAGGGGCTGGCGACACGGCTCGCCGACAGCTTCGAGACGGCGCTGAAGCTCGCCGAGGGGCTCGCTTATGTCGACCTCGCCGAGGGCGTCGTGCCCGGCCGCGACGCCGAGGCGGAGGCGAGCGGCACCAGCCGGAAGGGCGCCGCCAAGGGCTCGGCGGCGGCCGGCGTCGGCGGCGTGCCCGCCAACCGCATCGTCTTCAGCGAGAAGTTCGCCTGCCCGGTGTCCGGCTTCACCATCGCCGAGATCGAGCCGCGGCTGTTCTCGTTCAACGCGCCGCAGGGCGCCTGTTCGTCCTGCGACGGGCTTGGCGAGAAGCTCTATTTCGATCCGCAGCTGGTCGTCCCCAACGAGCATCTGTCGATCGCCAAGGGCGCGGTGGTGCCGTGGGCGCGCTCGCAGCCGCCGTCGCCTTATTACATGCAGGTGCTGGCCTCGCTCGGCCGCGCGCTGGGCTTCGGCCTCGACACGCCCTGGCGCGACCTGCCCGCCGCCGCGACCGAGGCGGTACTCCACGGCACCAAGGGCAAGCCCGTCACGCTCACCTTCATCGACGGCAGGAAGAGCTACGACGTCTCCAAGCCGTTCGAGGGCGTGATCGGCAATCTCGAGCGGCGCATGCTCTCCACCGAGAGCGCGTGGATGCGCGAGGAGCTCGCCAAATACCAGTCGGCCGCGCCATGCGAGGTCTGCCAGGGCGCGCGGCTCAAGCCCGAGGCGCTGGCCGTCAAGATCGCCGGCGAGGACATCAGCATGTCGACCCGCCGCGCTGTCCGCCCGGCGCTCGCCTTCTTCCAGGCGATGCCCGAGCGGCTCGGCGAGCAGCATCGCCAGATCGCCACCCCGATCCTCAAGGAGATCGTCGAGCGGCTCGGCTTCCTCGACAATGTCGGC
>CAXTTP010000238.1:0-4670 GCA_964247195.1 uncultured Sphingomonadaceae bacterium | reverse complement strand
GGATTACGCCGTCCGCTCCTGCCGCGCGCACCCAGCCGAGCTCGTCCCGCCAGTCGGCCACGTGATCGACCATCCCGGCAAGCGTGCCGCGCGCGCCCGGATCGGAGATGGCGACGCGCACCTCATGCCCCTCCTCGCGCAGCCGGAGGTAGAGCGCGGCGAGGTCGCAGGTCTCGGTGACGCCAAGGAAGCGCATCAGCCGAGCAGCGTTCGGTAAAGCTCCAGATAGCGGTCCGCCATCCGGTCGACCGAGAAGCGCGCGACTGCGGCGGAGCGGCAGGCGGTACGGTCGATCTCGCCGAGCCGGCCGATCGCATCGATCGCTCCGGCAACGTCGTCGACGAGGAAGCCGGTGACGCCATGATCGATCAGTTCGGGCATCGCGCCGCGGTTCACCGCGATCACCGGCGTGCCGCAGGCGAGCGCCTCGATAACCGAGAGCCCGAACGGCTCGTCGAAGTTGATGAGGTGGAGGAGGGCCGCCGCCCGGCCCAGCGTCCGCGCCCGGTCGGCGCCACCGACCGCGCCCACGAACCGCACCTGCGTTCCGTCGATCGCGGGCGCGACCGAGCGCTCGTGATAACCCGCATCCTGCACGATGCCGGCCATCACCAGCCGGCGGCCGGTCGCCTTCGCGGCGGCAATCGCCTCGGCCGCGCCCTTGTCCGGATGGATACGACCGAAGAAGAGAAGTTCGTCGCTCCCTACGGGATCGAAAGGAAAATCGTCGATGGCGATGCCGTGATGGATGGTCGCCGCATAGCGCAGCCGCGGATGCCGATCGGCATCGCTGATCGCCACGAACCGCACGCGATCCTGATAGGGCTCGTACATCGGCAGGATGCGGTCGGACGAGAAGCCGTGGATGGTCGTCACCATCGGCGTTCCGACGAGATGCGAGAAGGCATGGGCGGGAAAATCCGCCTGGTTGTGGATCAGATCGAACTCGCCGGCGCGCTCGAACACATGCGCCAAGTGCCTGAACTCCCAGACCTTAGCATCGATCGTGAGATCCTCTGAATAAGGCGCTGGCACCACGCCTGCAAGCGTGCCGGCGGTGTGGCTGTCGAGCGTGGCGAACAAAGTCACGTCCACCCCGCGTGTCACCAGCGCCTCGGTGAGCAGGCTCGTCACCAACTCCCACGGCCCGTAATGGCGTGGCGGCGTGCGCCATGAAATCGGCGCGAGCATGGCAATGCGCATCAGGTCTCCATGGCTGCGAGCAGGATGAGTCCTTCGTTGGGTCGCAGAACGATCCTATCGGCATCGTCGTCGCGTGCATCACGCGCTTCCGGAAGCGTCGAGAGCAACCGCCGGTAATCAGGGGCGCCAGGCAGCTCTACAGCCGCGCGTGCATCGCTCAGATTGAGCGCGACGATCAGCCGCTCCGAGCCGAGACGGCGTTCGAAGACGAGCGTCGTTGGCCCTGCTGACAGCATCCGAAAGTCGCCGATCGCAAGCGCAGGAGAGGATCGCCGCAGCGCCAGCAAGGCACGCTGGAGGCTCAGCATCGATGCCGGCTCCGCCGTCTCCGCCGCGACGTTGCGTGTCGGCCAGTCCGGGTTGAGCGGCAGCCACGGCGTTCCGGTGGTGAAGCCGGCATTCGCGCTGGCGCCCCAAGGCATCGGCGTGCGCACCGGATCACGGCCGAGGCCGATGCCCGGCTGGCGCAGCTCGCGCGGATCCTGCACCAGCTCCGGCGCGATCGCCACGTCGGTGAGGCCGATCTCGTCGCCGTAATAGAGCGTCGGCGTGCCGCGCAGCGTCAGCAGCAGCATCGCCGCGACCCGCGCCTGCGCATCGCCTATGCGGGTCGCTACGCGGGGCCGGTCATGGTTGCCAAGCACCCAGTTCGGCCAACCGCCCGGCGGCAGCGCCGCCTCATAGTCCGTGATCAGCCGGGCGAGCGTGGGCGCGTCCCACGGCGCGTCGATCAGCTGGAAGTTGAAGGGCAGGTGCACGCCCGGCCGGTCGGGCGTGCCATAATAGGCCATCAGCTTGGGTACCGGCAGATAGATCTCGCCGATCAGCACCCGATCACCCGCATAGGCGTCCGCAATGGCGCGCATCTCCGCCGCGATTTCATGTACTTCCGGCTGGTCGGTGGAATTGAGCTGAAGGAGGCGGTGCATCTCGCCCATGCCCGCGCGATAGTCCGGATCGGGCGGGTTGTCGGGAAAGTCGGCTGCCTTGATCATGTGCCAGAGCACGTCGATGCGGAACCCGTCGACGCCGCGATCAAGCCAGAACCGGATGACCTCGTACATCGCCGCGCGCAGCGCCGGATTGCGCCAGTTGAGGTCCGGCTGTTCCTTGAGGAAGGCGTGCGAATAATATTGGCCGGTGGCGGCATCCCATTCCCAGGCCGGGCCACCGAAATCGCTGATCCAGTTGTTGGGCGGGCCGCCGCCTAGCGCAGGATCGCGCCAGATATACCAGTCGCGCTTCGGATCGTCGTGGGCCGAGCGGCTGGCCTGGAACCAGGGGTGAAGGTCCGAGCTGTGATTCGGAACGAGGTCGAGCAGCAGCCGCAGCCCCCGCGCATGTGTCGCGGCGAGCAGCGCATCGAAGTCGGCAAGCGTGCCGAAGCGCGGATCGATGTCGCAATAGTTGGCGACGTCATAGCCGAAGTCGGCCATCGGCGACGGGTAGGGCGGCGAAAGCCACAGCGCATCGACGCCGAGCGCGACGAGATGGTCGAGACGTCGGACGATACCGGCAAGATCGCCGATGCCGTCGCCGTTGCTGTCCTGGAAGGAGCGCGGATAGACCTGATAGATCGTCCCCGCCCGCCACCATGGCGGGCTTTCCATGCCGAGCTTCCTTCCTGCCGGATCGCGGTCGCGATGCGTGCTTTGCAACCCGATCGCGGAGGCATATGCTGCCCGGAGGAGAGATGCCAGCCATGCCGAACCGGCGAGCCACGCAGCCAGCGTACCGCGCGTCCGCACCATGAGCGGACCGTTCCTTGTTGCCGCCGTCGCGGCGAGCCTTTCGGTAGGTGCTGACGCGCCGATAGTGCCGCCGCCCGCCGATCTCTCGATCCCGCCCGCGGCGGACACGACGACGCTGCCGATCCCGGCAGACCGCATCGAGCGGATGACGGTCGCGGTTTTCCTGAACGATCAGGGGCCCTTCCAGTTCGTCGTCGATACCGGTTCGAACCGGACCGTGCTGTCGAGCGCGCTTGCGGCACGGCTGATGCTGCCGGCTGGCCAGCGTGCGCAGATCCATGACATCGCCGGCGTCGGCGGGGTGCAGACCGCGCTCATTGGAAAGCTGCGCGTCGGCACGCGGCAGGTCGACAACATCGTCGCCCCGCTGCTGTCGGCCGAGAACATGGGCGCCGACGGCATCCTCGGCATCGATGGCCTGGCCGAGCAGCAGGTCGACTTCGACTTCCCGCGCGAGCGCATGACGATCAGCCCGGTTCATGCCAAGAAGCGCGAAACCGACATGATCGTGGTGCGGGCGCGGCGGCGCTTCGGCCAGCTGATCCTCGCGGATTCGCGGATCAACGGCGAACGGGTCTATGTGATCGTCGATTCCGGCTCGCAATATTCGGTGGGCAATTCGGTGCTGCGCGAGCGCCTGATGCGCCACCGCCGCTCCCGGGATGCCGTCCAGATCACGCTGGTCGGCGTAACCGGGCGGACCATGACCGCCGACTACATGGTCAGTCCGGAGCTGAACATCGGCGGCATCGTGATCAAGAACGTGCCGATCGCCTTCTCCGACCTCCACCCGTTCCGGCAGTTCGGGATCGGCAAGGAGCCGGCGATGTTGCTGGGCATGGACCTGTTGCGCAGCTTCGACCGCGTCTCGCTCGATTTTGAGGACAAGAAGGTCCGCTTCCAGCTCAAGGAATAGCGTGCCCGCGCGGCGCCGCGGCGCGCGCCAATCGGTCATTGATCGCGAGCCCGATTCCCGCCCGGGGCACTGCCGCGACGGCAATCGCGGCCGCGGCGCTCGCGTCCGCCTTATGTAGGCAGGAGAACAGCTTGGCGGCCGCTTCGAGCATATTCCCTGAGGCCGAGAGGCTGTCATCGCCAGCGGTGTCGCCGAAGCCGATCAGCCATTCGCCGGGTGCGGCGGCGGTGGCGTCGAGGCGCAGCGGCTTGGTCGGCGCATAATGGCTGGCGAGTTGGCCGGGCGCGTCGATCGTCTCGCTTTCCCTGCCTAGGATCGGGAGCGCCGCAGCGGCGGCAAGCGCGTCGATGCCGATCGGACCCGGCCGGAGCAGGCGGATCGCGTGCGGATGCACCGCCACGATCGTCGATTCGATGCCGACCGGGCAGGGGCCGCCGTCGACGACAAGCGAGACGCGGCCTTCGAGCGAGGCGGCGACGTGCGCGGCGGTGGTCGCGCTGATCGTACCGCTGGCGTTCGCCGAAGGCGCGGCGAGCGGCCGCTCGCAGGCGGCGAGCAGCGCCCGCATCGCAGGGTGCGCCGGTGCGCGCACCGCCAGCGTCGGCAGGCCAGCGCGCGCGAGCGCGGCAACCGCGCCATCCGCACGAGCCGGCAGTACCATCGTCAGGGGCCCCGGCCAGAACGCCGCCGCGAGACGCTCCGCCGCGCCGTCGACATGAACGAGCGCGCGGGCCTGATCCAGATCGATGACGTGCACGATCAATGGGTTGAAGGCAGGTCTTCCCTTCGCGGCGTAGATC
>CAXTTP010000237.1:0-4676 GCA_964247195.1 uncultured Sphingomonadaceae bacterium | reverse complement strand
CGGGCTGCTGCTGCGCCAGGCGATGGACAAGGTGGCGTTCCTGCCGTTCGGGCTGATGATGGACAAATGGCGCTGGGGCGTCTTCAACGGCACGATCAAACCAGCCGACTATAACGATGCCTGGACCGCGCTGCGCCTGCAATATCAGGGCATCGCGCCCCCGGTCGAGCGCGGGCCCGACGCGTTCGATCCGGGCGCCAAATATCACATCGCCGCGAGCACGCCCTATGCCCGCTACTTCCTGGCCCGCATCCTCCAGTTTCAGTTCTTCAAGTCGGCTTGCGAGCAGGCCGGCTGGACCGGGCCGCTCCACCGCTGCTCGTTCTACGGCAACAAGGAAGTCGGGACCAAGCTGAACGCGATGCTGGCGATGGGCGCGTCGAAGCCATGGCCGGACGCGCTGGAGGCGTTCACCGGCAGCCGCGAGATCGACGGATCGGCGATGATCGCCTATTTCGAGCCGCTGCTTACCTGGCTGAAGCAGCAGAATGCCGGCAAGACGTGCGGCTGGTAGGCCCGAACATGGTCAGCGTCCGTTAACCATGCGCTAGCAAATCGCCACTAAACCCCCGATCGCCGGCAAGGGGCGGCGGACGATGAATCCCATGATCGTGGTCTTGTTCGCGATGGAATTCGTCAGCCTGATGCTGGCGGTCGTCCTCGCGACGGCCTGGAAGAGCTTCGGCCGGCCGCGCCACGCGCTGATCTGGTGCGCGGCCTTCGCGGTCGCCGCGGTGGGCTGGGCGGTGAACATGCTGCGCGTCACCGCCGGGCCGGACTGGGGCGTGCTGCGCTCGGCGGTGCACGTGCTGGAGATGCTTACCTGGGCGCTGATCCTGCTGGGTTTTCGCGAGCGGGCCGGGCTGGTGACGCGCGTCCGGGCGGCGCTGCCGGCCTTGGGGCTGCCGGTCGCCGCTCTCGTGATCGCTGCCCTCGGCCGCCACAATGGCCTGCTCGATGCGATCCCGCCGCTGTTCGCTGCAGTGATGCTGGCTTGTTCGGCAGGCACGATGATCCGGCGGGACACCCGCCACGACGAGGAGCCGGTCGTGATCGCGATGCTGCTCGCCTTCGCGATCCTCGATGCCCTGGCCGGATTCATCGCGTTGCGCCACGGCGGCGGCGAAACCCAGCTGCTCGCTGCCTTGATGGTGCTGACCGCGCCATCCGCCTTCATCGGCACCGGCCTGTTCGCGGTGTTCCTGCTCGCGGCCGATCTCGGCGAGCGGATGGGTCGGCTCGCCGCGCGCGATCCCCTCACCGGCGTGCTCAACCGCCGCGGCTTCGAGGATGCGGCGGATCGCGCCGTGGCCAATGCCCGGCGCCAGGGCCAGCCGCTGACGATCGTGATGGTCGATCTCGATCGCTTCAAATCGGTCAACGACCGCTACGGCCATGCCGTCGGCGACCGCGTGCTGTGCCGCTTCGTCGAGCATGTCACGGGCTCGATCCGCGCCGGCGACCTGCTCGGGCGCATTGGCGGCGAGGAGTTCGCGATGCTGCTGGTCGACGCCGCGCCGAGCGATGCGATGGACGCCGTCGACCGCATTCGCGTCAGGCTCGGTCAACTCGAAATCCCCGTCGGTGGGGCGGCGATCCGCATCACCGCCAGCTTCGGCATGACCGGCCCGATCGCACCGGAGGAGACGCTGGCGACGATGCTCGCCCGCGCCGACGAAGCCCTCTACAGCTCCAAGATCGCCGGCCGCGATAAGGTGACGCTGGCCGCCGTGCCGCCGACGGTGCCGGTCGATCTCATGCGCCTGGTGGCGGCGGCGGACGTCGCCCTCGGCGGCGAGGCTGCGGTCGCCGACGATGCCCTCAGAGCCGCGCCAGCATGTAATCGGCAGTGCTCACCTCGAACTCGCCCGGACCCTCGATGTTGAGCTGCTCGACGACGCCGTCGTTGACCACCATCGAGTAACGCTGGCCGCGTGTGCCCATGCCGAAGCCGGAGCCGTCCATCGTGAGGCCGACCGCCTTCGCGAAATCGCCGTTGCCGTCCGCCAGCATCGTAACCTTGCCGTCGACGCCGGCGCTCTTGCCCCAGGCGCCCATCACGAAGGCGTCGTTGACGGCGGTGCAGGCGATCTCGTCGATGCCCTTGGACTTGAGGTCGTCCGCCTTCTCGACGAAGCCGGGGAGGTGCCTGGCCGAGCAGGTCGGCGTGAACGCGCCCGGCACCGAGAACAGGGCGATGCGCTTGCCGGCAAAATAGCTCGCGGTGTCGACCTGGTCTGGGCCGGCGTCGGTCACCTTGGTCAGTGTCGCGGCCGGGAGCTTGTCTCCGATATTGATCGTCACGGTCATTTCCTTTCCTGTCATCGTTCCGAGGGCGCGGTGCCCTCCTGCTGCCGCCAGCGATAACGGAGCAGCGGGCCGGCGAGCGACGGCACCGCCCGCATCAACGGCATCGCCACCCGCCAACGCGCCGAGCGCCCGCCGGCGCCCGATTGCCGCAGCAGTTCGAGCCCTTCGCGGACGCGGCCCTCGCGGATCATGGCGTCGCCGGCTTCCCAGGCGATCACCCGCTCGACGTAGACGCGCATCCGCTCGGCCAGCGCCGCCTCCGGCCGGCCCGCCAGTCGCTCCTTCGCCTTGGCATAGACCAGAGCGACCATCGGCAGCATTCCCGTCCGGTCGCTCGATAGCGAGCCCGGCCGACGGCGGTAGCGCACCAGCGGCCGGGCGACGTAGGACGCCCTCCAGCCGGCTTCGAGTATGCGCACCCATAGGTCGAAATCCTCGGCGGTACGCATCCCGGGATCGTAGCCGCCGACCGCCGTCACCGCATCGCGCCGCACCATCGCGGCGGTGAAAACGTTGAACGTGCGGGAGAGCACGCGCGCCAGCGTCACCGGCGGGACCTGCGCCGTCCGCGCGGAGAAGAGCTGGCCGGCCATCGCAACCTGACCGACGATCGTCGCGTCGCAGCTGACCAGGCCGACACCCGGATCGGCGATCGCATCCACCATCACCGCGAGATAATCGGGCTCATAGGCGTCGTCGCCGTCGAGGAAGGCGATCAGCGGCGCGCGCGCGGCGGCGATGCCGCGGTTGCGCGCGACGGCCACGCCCCGATTGTCGGTGCGCAGGAGGCGGATGCGCGCGTCGCCGGCGAAGGCGGCGAGCGCGCCCGCGACATCGTCCGGCGAGCCGTCATCGACGACGATCGCCTCCCAGTCGGCGAAGCCCTGCCGCTGCAGCGATGCGAGCGCCTCGCCGACCAGATCGGCAACGCCATAAGCGGGCATGATCACCGATACCGCGGGGACGCAAACAGTTGGCTCGGAGACCACCGGAGGTGTTGGAGCTTCCATCCCGGCCCTCTATAAAATGTCGCCATGGAAGCGCCAGCCTCTCTCAGCGGCCAGTTGCTGCTCGCGATGCCGGGGATCGGCGATCCCCGCTTCGAGCGCGCGGTGATCGCCGTGTGTGCGCACGACGATAACGGCGCGCTCGGCATCGGCATCGGCCGGGTTATCCCGCGGCTCGGTCTCCATGCGCTGCTGACCCAGCTCGACATCGATCCGGGCACGGCACCCGACGTGGCCATCCATCTCGGCGGACCGGTCGAGCCGCAACGCGGTTTCGTGCTGCACGGTCAGGACTGGGGCGGCGAGGACACCATCAAGGTCGGGCGGCGCTGGGCGCTGTCCGGTACGCTCGACATATTGCGGGCGATCGCCGACGGCACCGGCCCGGCGCGCTGGCTGATCGCGCTCGGCTACGCCGGCTGGGGGGAGGGCCAGCTCGACGAGGAGCTGACCCGCCACGGCTGGTTCGCCACCCCCGGCGAGGACCGGCTGATATTCGATTGCGCCGCGGATGTGCGCTGGACGGGCGCGTTCGCCAGCGCCGGCATCGATGCCCGCCTGCTCGCGTCCGACACCGGGCACGCCTGAACCACGCTTGAAGGCATATAAAGAGATCTTTATATTTGCATTCCAGCAGGGCGCGGGCTAATTGCGACCGCAGCGGGTCGTTCGCATAGGCGCGGCCGCGATCTTCCGCCGACCAGGAGATGCTTCAGTGGCGACCGCACCCCAAGAGACGTTCGACGACTATCTGGTCCACGATATTTCGCTGGCCGGCTTCGGCCGCAAGGAGATCCGGATCGCCGAGACCGAGATGCCCGGCTTGATGGCGCTTCGCGAGGAGTTCACCGCGTCGCAGCCGCTGAAGGGCGCGCGCATCGTGGGCTCGCTCCACATGACGATCCAGACGGCGGTGCTGATCGAGACGCTCGTGGCGCTAGGCGCGGACGTGCGCTGGGCGTCGTGCAACATCTTCTCGACGCAGGACCATGCGGCCGCGGCGATCGCGGCGGCGGGGATCCCGGTGTTCGCCGTGAAGGGCGAGACGCTCGCCGAATATTGGGACTATGTCGAGCGGATCTTCGACTGGGGCAGCGAGACCTGCAACATGATCCTCGACGACGGCGGCGATGCGACGATGTTCGCGCTGCTCGGCGCCAAGCTCGAGGCAGGCGGCACGCTCGCCGATCCCGAGAATGACGAGGAAGTCGAATTCCACCGCGCATTGAAGGCGTTCGTCGCGCGCAAGCCCGGCTACCTCACGCAGACCGTCGCCAACATCAAGGGCGTCTCGGAAGAGACCACCACCGGCGTCCACCGCCTGTACGAGATCGCCAAGAAGGGCGAGCTGCCGTTCCC
>CAXTTP010000236.1:0-4682 GCA_964247195.1 uncultured Sphingomonadaceae bacterium | reverse complement strand
CGGGTGATAGCCGACGCCGGGCACGGTGGCCTGGGTGTGCGTGGTCCCCTCTGTGGGCGACCCATCCGGGTTTGCCGGCCGAGCCCAGAAAGCGTGCTTGGCTCCGCCGTAGATATTCACGCGCCAGTCGCCCCCCGCATCTTCGAGCGCGCGGCCGAATGCCAGAACTTGCTCAGGGGTGCAAAGGGGGTCTTCGGAGCCGGTGCACAGAAGGAAGGTGCTGGTCACATCGGTCCAGTCCTCGGCACTGGCGGCTGGCAAGGCGGGATGAACGACCGCAATGGCCTTGAACGGCACGCCGATCCTGGCAAGTTCGAGCACCACCCGGCTACCAGCACCATAGCCGAGAGCGGCGATGCGGCTAGGGTCGACACCGGGCACCGCGAGAAGAATATCAAGCGCGACGCGACCGATCGTCTGCATCCGCTCGACATCGGCAAGCAAGGGCATGGTCCGGGCTAGCATCGCGTCCGGCCTACCGAAAAACACCTGACCACCGTGATAATCCATCGCTAACGCTATATAGCCATGCGCGGCCAGATCGTCGGCGCGATGCCGTTGATAGTCGTCAAGGCCTACTCCATCATGTCCTATAAGCACCGCCGGCCAAGGCCCCTCGCCGTCCGGCTGCGCTAGATGGGCGACCATGCTCAGGCCGTCCACGTCATAGGTGACTTCACGCGTTGCAATCATCATCATAAAACATGCTTTCAAGCGACTAGGCCGAGACTCGCAGCGTCAGGCGGCAAGCATGAGGGGCTGGTTGTTGCTGTTCGAGGGCGCCAATCGGTCAAATATCGCGTCCGCCAGTCCGTGGACAATCCGTAAGGCCATACCTCGCGCCCGAACTGTCTCCTCGGGTTCCGTAGCAATCGGATCGAGAGCCGATCTTTGCCGATGCAGTCTTCAGTCGGCAATAGGATGGTCGCGCGGTGTGACCAATTTTGTGACCTGCGACGTTGGGTTATGGTGTGGCACATTGTTGTGGAATGGTGGGCGCAGGGTGACGGATGCAGCCGATCGCCTGACCTGTGTTGCCTCTCTTAATCGCGGGTCCTTGGTTCGAGCCCAAGTGCGTCCACCCACCTTTCAATGACTTAGCGCCCTTACCGGCCCGCTCTTGTGCGGCAAGGTAACGTTTAGGGTAACGCTGCCGTGAGCCGGGGTGGCCTTTGCGACCCGGCAGGTTCGCATCGTTTGCCGCCACTGGACGCTTTCCTAAGCTGCTTCTCCGCAGGCATCAGAAACCCACTTTTCCCCGCTCGGGTCGCCATGACGCCTCGTGTTGAAGCCGCGCGACCAAATCCTGCGCACCGCCGCTAGGCACATGCCGCAGCTGGCGTTTGACCGCCGCGAAATCGCCCGGGGTCAGGTTCCGGCATTCCGCCAGATCGACGGGCGCAACCTCGCCGAAGAAGCGCTCGAACGCGCGCTCAGCACGCTCCCGCCCCAGCGGCGCAAGATCCAGTTTGAACACGAACCGGCGCAGCGCCGCCGGATCGAGCCGATGCGCGTGGTTGGTGGCGGCGATCACCGGCAAGGGGTGGCGATCGAGCCAGGTCAGCATCTCGTTCACCTGTCCCGCTTCCCAGCTGTGACTGGCCGAAGCGCGATCGAAGAGCAGCGAGTCCGCCTCGTCGAATAGGAGAACCTGCCCGCGATCGCGAGCATCGGCGAAAGCCTCGGCGATGGCCGCCTCCGTACCGCCGACCCAGTGCGAGAGTAGATCCGAGGCGCGCTTGACGGCCAGTGGCCGATCGACCGCGCGGGCGAGATGGTGCGCCAACGCCGTCTTGCCCGTGCCCGGCGGCCCGGTGAGCAGCAGCGAAACGTTTTCCGCGCCGGATGCAGCAAGGCGATCGAGCAGAGGCGCGAGCGGCAGGATGGTTTCGAACAGATCGAGGTCCAGCTTTTCGTCTCCAGCCGGCGGTAGCTCGCTTCCCCGGAGCGCGCGTACCAGCGCCGCCGCAGACCGGGCGCCGCCGTCTGCTTCGTTCGCCAGGCGAGCCGATCGGGTGGCCACGCGCAGAACCATTGCCGTTTCCGGAGCGCGCTCGAGCAGCGCTTCCACTTCGAGGTGAACCGGCACGTCCTCCTCTGCCGCGATCCGCGCGAGCATGCGGCGCGCAGTACGCGGCGACGGAAGGTCGAGCTTCAGGACGAAGCTCATCCGCCGCAGGATCGCCGCATCGACATTGCCGATCGCGTTCGTCGTCCAGATCACCGGCACCGCGTTGTTTTCCAGCAAGCGGTTGACGAAGACCTTGCTGCCCTGCCGCCCCGACACCCAATCTCCGGTTGACGGCTTCGCGTCGCCGATCAGGTCCTCCATCTCGTCGAACAGCAGCACCGCACCACCCGCAGGCGCGAGCATCCGCTGCGCGAGCTGGAGTGCAGTGACGCGGTCCCAGCGGCTGGGCTCCTCTCCGTCGTCGTCGGCCTCACCGACACCGTGCAGCGCCAGCCCGGCCCCTTCGGCGAGAGTACGCGCCAGTTCCGTCTTGCCGGTGCCGGGCGGCCCGTGGATGAGGATGTTGACGCCGGGAGCCCTCGCCGCGACGGCACCCGCGAGGAGGCGGACAAGGAAGCTCAAATCCGCGACATGACCGAAGTCGCCGGGCAACAACCGCGCCGATTGGCGCGGCCCGACCAACGTGGCGATTACGGACGTGCGCTCAGCTGCCGCGCGATCGAGCAGCCGCTCGAGCGCCCAGCGGACGTCGACCTCCACCACGCCCTGTCGGTTCGCGCGGAAGCCGACCAGACCCAGCCGCAGCACGGCGCTCCGGCGTACCGCGCGCTCGCTGTCCGTCGAGGGAGCGCCTGCGGCCTCTCCGAGCAGCGCGGGAAGATCGCGGCCATGCTCGCTCCACAGCGCTGTCAGCGCCGCGACACGGGGAAGTCGATCGGTGGCGACGAGCAGCCGCAGCAAGGCCGCGTCGAACGCGTTGAGCGCCAAAGCCTCGGCGAGCACACCGGCGACTGCCAGGACATGCGAAGCCTCCAACTCACGATCGCGCGACAATGCGATGCGTGCGGCCACCCACGTGTGCGCCTCACCCAGGTCCAGCCATTCGGCATGGGTACCGGCCCAACTGTCAAGCGCGCGGCCAAGGCGTGCGTCGCCTCCCGCGCCGATCCGAAGCGCGAAGCTCCGGACGATCATCCATTCGTCCATTATGTATCCGTCCCGCGGAGAGCGCGTGCAAGCCCGAAGGGCCGCGCACGGCGACTCGCGTCTATCCGTCTGGTTGTGAGCTGCGGGCGGCACGTCCGGCCTGTCCGCAGCTTCGCCTCACGTTGCGAGGCGGCCTTACGGCAGGGATCGGATGCAGCCGGCCGAGCCCGTGAAAGGCGTCAGGTCCAGCAATCCATCTACTCCATCGCCTGCGACATCGAGCCGCAAGCGGCGTATCGCATAGTCGGAACGGTCCCTCCCGGCAAGAGGATCACCGGCTGCCGGTGATCACCAAGCGATGCACGCCGCACGGTTGCTGCTCGAAACGGCAGCGCCGCCCGGTGAACCGCTCGATGACGCCACCAGCCGTCAGCGCATGCTGGCTTGGCTTGACCGCGGTGAAGGTGCCTCCCTCCCGCTAGCGCGAACGGAAGGAGCAGCTGGTCTGCCAAGTACGGACCAGCAAAGGCAGTAGATCCCAGATAGCCGTTCATCCGCCCTGCGGCGCGCTTGGCGAGCCGTTCGGCTGGGACGCCGAGCTGGCCAAAGCCACTGACGACTTCGGTGACATGCTCACACTCGGCCTCGAGCAACAGGATGTTGCCGGGACCGCGCTCCTCGGGAAGCTCGCGGACCGCGAAGGACCGCTCCCGCCAGTCGATCAGCTTGCGCGCGCAGGCGATCTCGCGTTCGGCGATGTCGCACGGCAGGCCGGCGATGAAGGCGATCGCCGAGGTGCGGAGCAGACTGCCCCGCTCCACGCACTCGATCGGCGTGAGGGGCGCGGGCGCGATGTCGACCTCGATCCGGCCACCGCCGCCTGGATAGAAGCCGTGCCGCACCAGCCGCGCCTCAACGCGCGCGCCCATCCGGTTGATTACCGGCAGGAACGCCTTGGCGATGAACTCGAACGGCGCGCCAGCATGTTGTGGGTACCGCCCTCAAGCACGAGCCGGGAGGGTGCGTCGGCCATCAGCAGCGGCATCAGCACGGTCTGGAGGACGAGCCCCGTCGAGCCGGCGGTGCCGACCGCGAAGCGATACTCGCCGCCGCGGACCCTGCCCGGCCAAAAGACGATCTCGGTCGATCCGACCGACACCCCCTCGCACCCGCCACCCTCGCCGATCGCGCACGCCGCCTCGATCGCGGTCACGTGCTGGCGCATCAGCCCCGGCTTCTCGCGGCCGCCGCGCACGATGGTGACGTGGAAGGGCTGGCAGGTGACGAGCGACAGCGCGCACGCATTGCGCACCACCTGCCCCCCGCCCCTCGCCTTCCGCTCCGTCGATCGTGATCATCGGTTCACCAGTTCCAGAAAGAGCGCGTCGGCCCGATTGGGGTCGTCGAGCGTGATCGTCATCGGTTCAGTCCATAGGCGCGGGGTGTGCGTCGTCCACGGCCGCTTACGCGACCGGTGAAGCGGGGCGACATGCCCCCGGCATGCCGCTTGGTCCCGCTTCACCCGTTTACGCACACCACCTGCTTCAGCGTGTGGACGATCTCG
>CAXTTP010000235.1:0-4707 GCA_964247195.1 uncultured Sphingomonadaceae bacterium | reverse complement strand
TGGCCGCCGTAAAAGCCATGCTCGACCGAGAACATGTGCATCGAGCCGCCCTTGCCCTTCGAGATGCCGGCGGCGCGGCCGGTCAGCTCGGCCATGATGAGCTTGGGATCGATGCCGTAGGCGAGCATGTGGCCGTGATCGCGGTAGCCGGTGACGACCGAGTCCCTGCCGACGGTGAGCGCCGACTGGAGCCCGACCGCGACCGCCTCCTGGCCGATATAGAGGTGGCAGAAGCCGCCGATCAGGCCGAGCCCGTAGAGCTGCCCGGCGCGCTCCTCGAACCGGCGGATGAGCAGCATCTGTCGGTAGAATTCGAGCATCTGCGCCTTGTCGGCCGGGAAACGCTCCGGCTCGGACGGACGCTCGCGGTTCGGGGCGGCACCGGCGGCTCCGGCCGCCGGCTGTGTTGCTATGGCCAAGAATCCGGCCTCCTTAATGGCATTCGGTCGACCTATAGGACGCTGCCGTGCGGTTCCGCAACGGCATCGCCGTCGACCTGCCGGGACAGCGCAGGGTCAGTGAGTCGGGATGATATATTCGTCCGGGCGAACCTGCCCCGTCTCGCGCCGCACCAGCTCGTCGGCATAGTCGGGATCGACCTTCGGGCCGAGCAGATGGACCCGGTGCTGCAGCCGATCGCGCTGCGCGCTCACGACCTGTAGTTCGGCGCTGCGTTCCACGAGCGCGCGGCGATAGTCGCCCCAGGCGAACAGCCCGTTGCTGCCGAACAGCGCGTAGCCGGCGAAGTTCGCGATCACCAGCAGCGCGAGCGCGGGCCCGGCGGCGGAGCGGATCAGCGAGGTGGTGGATCGGAGGCGCTGCACGGGCGGCACAGAATCACCAGCGACCCGCGGATGCAAGCGCTTTTGCGGCGGCGAACGGATCCAGGTGAACTAGTGCCCCTGAATCCTCACCGCCGCCGGCACGATCCAGTCCTACCCGGCCGCTTTGACCGCATTCCGTCCGGCATAGCGCGCCGCCGCGCCGAGCTCCTCCTCGATGCGGATCAGCTGGTTATACTTGGCCAGCCGGTCGGAACGGGCAAGGCTGCCGGTCTTGATCTGGCCGCAGTTGGTGGCGACGGCGAGGTCGGCGATCGTCGCATCCTCGGTCTCGCCCGAGCGATGCGACATGACCGCGGTGTAGCCGGCGCGCTGCGCCATGGCGACGGCCTCCAGCGTCTCGGTCAGCGTCCCGATCTGGTTGACCTTGACGAGCAGCGAATTTGCGATGCCGCGCTGGATGCCGCGCGCCAGGATCTCCGGATTGGTGACGAAGACGTCGTCGCCGACGAGCTGGACCTTGCCGCCCAGCTTGTCCGTGAGCAGCTTCCAGCCGTCCCAATCGTCCTCAGCCATGCCATCCTCGATCGAGACGATCGGATAGCGTCCGGCGAGGTCGGCCAGGTAATCGACCATCTCGGGCGAGGACAGCTTCCGCCCCTCGCCCGCTAGGTCGTAGGCGCCGCCCTTGAAGAACTCGCTCGCCGCGCAATCGAGTGCGATCGCGACCTCTTCGCCGGGCCGGTAGCCCGCGGCCTCGATCGATGCCATGATGAAATCGAGCGCATCGGCCGGGCTCGCCAGGTTGGGGGCGAAGCCGCCTTCGTCGCCGACCGCCGTTGCCAGCCCCTTGTCGTGCAGCTTCTTCTTGAGGGTGTGGAACACCTCCGCGCCCCAGCGCACCGCCTCGACCAGCGTCGCCGCGCCGACCGGCATGATCATGAATTCCTGGAAGTCGATCGGATTGTCGGCATGCGCGCCGCCGTTGATGATGTTCATCATCGGCGTCGGCAGCAGGTGCGCGGCGACGCCACCGACATAGCGATAGAGCGGCAAACCGCGGGCGTCTGCCGCCGCCTTCGCCACAGCCAGGCTCGCGCCGAGGATCGCGTTCGCGCCGAGCCGGCCCTTGTTGGCGGTGCCGTCGAGGGCGATCATGCGCAGGTCGATCGCGCCCTGATCCTCGGCGTCGAGGCCGATGATAGCGTCGGCGATCTCGCCGTTGACCGCCGCGATCGCCTTGTCGACGCCCTTGCCGAGCCAGCGCGACTTGTCGCCGTCGCGCAGCTCCACCGCCTCGTGCGCGCCGGTCGAGGCGCCGGACGGCACCGCGGCGCGCCCGAAGCTGCCTTCGTCGAGCGTCACGTCCACCTCCACCGTCGGGTTGCCCCGGCTGTCGATGATCTGACGGGCATGAACGTCGAGGATCGCAGTCATTTCGCAGGCGTGCCTTTCGCGTTGTGGGTCGTTCCGGCTCCTATCCGGAGTGCCGTGCCGAGGCAAATATCGGCCAGTGCGATGGAACGCATGTTCGTCGGCAACAGTTTTCGCTTCGATACCGCAACCAATTTTGCTGCTGGAGACCGAACATGGCCCCTGAGACGCTGCCGGAAGGCACCGACACGATCATCCCCGGCGCATCGGTCGATGGTGAGCCGGGTGACGGTTTCGCGCTCGGCCACGGGACGGCCGGCTTTCAGGGCGCAGGCGACGATTTCGCCGACAAGGCCGCCGACCTCAAGGACGAGGCAGCGAAGACCTTGAGCGACAAGACCGCGGGACTCCGCGAGCAGGCCGGCGACAAGGCGCGGTCGTTCGCGCTCCAGGGCAAGGACAAGGCGACCGACGCGCTCGACAACGTCGTCCGGATGGTCGAGGACGCCGCCGGCACGATCGACGACAAGGTCGGCGAACAATATGGCGACTATGTGCGCCGGGCCGGCGAGACGATCGCGGGCTTTTCCAGCCAGCTGCGCGCCAAGGACGTAGACGAGCTCGTCGACGACGCGCGCAACGTGGTACGCCAAAGCCCTACTATCGCGATCGGCGCTGCCGCGGCGGTTGGCTTCCTGCTCGTCCGGATCGCCAAAGCGGCGGCCACGCCGCCGGCGGAGCCCGCCTCGCCGACGGACGGCCCGGCAGCGTGACGCTGCCGGATCGCCAATCCGTTAGCGACGCGGAGACGCTCGGCAGCCTGTTCGCCAGGCTTGTGGAGGACGGCAAACGGTTCGCCAGGGCCGAAATCGGTTTCTACAAGCAGGTGGCGGTGGGTCGCATCGCCGGGTTGAAGACTGCCGCGATCCTGTTGGTGGTCGCGGTGCTGCTTGTCCAAGCCTCGCTGACGACGCTGCTCGTCGGCATTGGTTTTGGCATCGCCCGCCTGCTCCCTGCGATCGGCATCGCTGGCGGAGTGATCGTGGCGGCGGTAATCGGGCTGCTCGTAAGCGGCCTGCTCGTCCGCTCGGCGATCGGGCGCCTGTCCGCGGCAGCCCCGTCCGGTGACGAGCTGAAAGGACCCGCGCGATGACCGGCTCACCCGCGGAGATCTCCGCCGCCGAGGTTGAGGTGCGGGCATCCCGCGCCAAATTCTTCGCGACGCTCAACGAATTGCACGAGAGGGTACGGCCGCAGACGCTCGTGCGCGAGCGCGTCGACCTGATGCGCACGCGCGCCGGCGAGATCGCTGACGAGACGTTCGAGGCGGCCCGGGCGCAGCCGGGGATGGCCGGTGCCATCGGTGCCGGTGCGGCCCTGCTGCTGTTCCGCCGGCCGATCGTGCGACTGGTCCGGCGATTGTTTTTCAAGCGTCACGAAACCGGCGCCGACTTGACCGGTTGAAGCGGCCATATGCTGCAAAGCCTGCATTGATCGAGGAGATAGGGCAATGACGAACCAGGCGGACGACAGGGCGGCGAACGACGTCGGCACCGGTGCGGGTACGACGGGAACCGGCTCATCCGGCGGCAGGCTGCACGACGCGGCCGGCGCGGTGCGCGATGCCGCAAGCACCGCCAAGAGCGCCGCTGCGGACGCTCTGGCCACCGCGCGAGACAAGGTAAGCGACGCCGTCGGCGTAGCGAAGGACAAGTCCAGCGCCGCCTATGGCGTTGCGGTCGACAGGTCCGCGGACCTCTACGGAACCGCCCGCGACAAGGCCGGCGACGCCTATGATGTCGCGCGCGAGAAGGCGACGGAAGCGTATGGCGCCGCGCGCGAGAAGGTCTCGAACGCACGTGAGGCGACCGCCGACGGGATCGAGGACAACCCGTTGGCTGCGCTGGTCGGCGGCATCGCGCTCGGCGTCCTGGTCGGCGCGCTCCTGCCGCGTACCCGGCGCGAAGCCGACGTGCTCGGGCCGATCGCCAGCCGCCTCACCGATACCGTCAAGGCAGCAGCAGGCGCGGCGATGGCGGCAGGCAAGCAGACCCTCGACGAGCTCGGCGTCAACAAGGACGCGGCGCTCGGCCAGGTCGAAAAGCTCGTCGATACGGCGGTGAAGACGGCGACCTCGGCGGGCACAGCGGCGGCGGATACCGTACGAACTTCGCAGCCGGAGTAGGTTGTCGGATTAAACGCCGGTTCATCGCGAACGCGGCATGGACGGGCGGAAGGCGATCGGGCTTCCGCCCGTCTTCGCGTCCGCCTTTCGGAGATATGTCGATGCCCCGCTTGTTTCATGCCATTGCCGTCGCGGCCGTCTCGATCGGCAGCTTCGTCGCGCCGACCTTCGCCGCACCGGCCGTCGCCGCGGCCGTCAACGATCAGCAGCCCGGCCCGTTCGTCGATACGCTGTCGAACGCCGCCTTTGCGGCGCTTCGCAGCGGCAATCGCGGCGCCGCCAAGGCCCAGTTCCGCTCGCTGCTGTCGCAATATTTCGCGGTCGATGCGATCGGCGACCGGCTGATCCGGCGCTGGGCGCCCAAGA
>CAXTTP010000234.1:0-4732 GCA_964247195.1 uncultured Sphingomonadaceae bacterium | reverse complement strand
GATCAACATCGGCTCGGTCGCGGGCAAGCGGATCGAGCCGCTGCAGGCGTATAGCTATGCCGCGAGCAAGGCCGCGATCCACATGCTGACGCGTCAGCTCGCCGCCGACCTCGCCGAGCGGAACATCGCGGTGAACGCGGTGCTGCCCGGCTTCTTCCCGACATCGATGACCGCGCATTTGCGCGATGACGAAGGCGCTCCGCAGGGCGCGCTCTCCGGCCATATTCCGCTCCGCCGCATGGGACGACCGGACGACATCGCCGGGATGGTGGTGTTCCTGTCGTCTCGCGCCGGGGCCTATGTGACGGGCGCCGAGCTGCCGGTCGACGGCGGGATCGTCGGATGCCGCTGAGCGCCGACGATCGCTTCGCGATCCACGACCTGCTCCACCTCTACGCGCATTTCCACGACAGCAAGCAGCCGGGACGCATCGCGGCCGAGATCTTCGCCGAGGATGCGGTGATCGATTTCGGCACGGGCCCTGTGACCGGCCGCAAGGCGATCGCGGACTTCTTCGCGGGCTTCCCCGAATTCCTCGGCACGTCACACAATATCAGCAACATCCTGGTCGAAGGCACGGGCGACCGGGCCCGCGCGCAGTGCCATTGCCTGGCATGGCACTGGATCGCGCGACCCGATGTCGACGGACGGCCGTCGATCCATCCCAGCGACGCGTTGGCGATCGGCGGCTACCAGGACGAACTGGTACGCACGTCTGAGGGTTGGCGGATCACCACGCGCAAGACCGTTCAGTACGGCACTGGGCTTGGCGTGGGGGTCGCCCAGGAGCCGGTGCGGTCGGTGCTGGAAGGTGCGTTGGGGCGCTTGCCCGACTGGCCCTGACGCTCCTTACCAGACCAGTTGCAGCTCCGGCACGTGGAGGATGTTGCCGACGTGGAAGGGCGCCTTGAAGCCGTCCTTCAGGCGGAATTCGGGGATGGCTGCGACGAATTCCTCGATCGCGATCTGCAGTTCGCGCCGCGCGAGGTGCATGCCAAGGCATTTGTGGATGCCGCCGCCGAGACTGAGGATGCTCGGCTTGCGATCGAACCGGATCTCGTCGGGATCCTCGTACTGCAGCGGATCGCGCCCGGCGACGGGCGTGCACACCGAGACATAGTCGCCGGGCATCATCTTCACGCCGGCGAACTCGATCTCCTTGGCGACGATGCGGAAGCTGGTGACGGGCGCGTAGGCGCGCAACAGTTCCTCGACCGCGACGATGCTCAACCCCGGGTTGGCGCGCAGCTGCGCCTGGTGGTCGGGATGCGTCGCGAGGTGGTAGAATGCCAGGCTTAGATGCGAAGTGACGGTGTCGAGGCCGCCGAGATAAAGGTTGAAGCAGTGACCGAACACCTCGTCGTCGGTCCACTTGCGACCGTCGGCTTCGAAATCGAGCACCTTGGTGATGTAATCGTCGCGCGGAGACTGGCGACGGCTCTCGATCTCGTCGAGCAGATATGCGCGCACCGCGCGGACCGCGTTGGAGCGCACGGTCAGGTCGTCGGTGTGGAGCATGTCGCGCTCCCACTTCAGGAACTGGGGCATCCGTTCCTGCGGCAGCCCGAGCAGGTCGAGGACGATGTTGACCGGATAGCCGACGGCGAAATCCGCGACGAACTCGCAGTGGCCGCGATCCTTGAACGTGGCGATGATCGCGCGGGCGCGCTCACGCACGCCGTCGCTCATCGCGACCATCTTCTGCGGCGTGAAATTCGGGTTGAGCGCCTTGCGGTAGAAGGCGTGGATCGGCGGATCGGCCTCGGTCGGGATCACCATCCAGGTCTCGCCGAGCATCTGCGACCAGCGTCCCATGTCGCGCTTGGTGAAGTTGTCGGTATCCTGGAGGAGCGCGCGCAGATCTTCCCAGCGGCTGAGCAGCCAGCCCGGCAGCTTGCCGGGGAAGATGTTGGTCACGTAGGTGACGCGGGGGCCGGCATGGATGTCGGCGATGATCGTCTCGTAGGGATTCTCATGGATCGTGCGGCGCGCGTAGAGCGGCGATTCCATCACCAGCTCGGGCGGAACATGGTCCGGGACAGTGGCGGCGGGCGGCGGCATCAGCGTTGCCATCGGGCGATCCTCAACGTCGTTTGATCAACGGCCCCTGCCACGGCAGGCCGGGCGGGCGCTCATATCATCGGATAGGGCGGCGCGTCAGGCGGTCGCCTGCCCCCCGATTGCGGGCGCGGTCAGGCGTCGAACCGGTCGCGTTCGGCGACGCCGCAGTCAACGACCAGCGCGTCGCGCGCGGGAACGCTGGCGCGGAAGCGGAACATGCCGTCGCCTTCGTCCCAGATCTCGGTACGGATCGTATCGCCCGGGATCACCGGCGCGGTGAAGCGCAGGCGCATCGCCGAAAGCCGGCGCGGATCACCCGCGCACGCGAGATGGATCAGCGCGCGGCCGACCAGTCCCATCGTCGCCAGGCCGTGGAGGATCGGGCGGTCGAGACCGGCCGCCCGCGCCGTCGCGACATCGACGTGGAGCGGGTTGCGATCGCCCATCAGGCGATAGAGCGCGGCCTGGTTCGGCGCGGTCGGAAGATCGAGCGCATCGTCAGACGGCCTGCCCGGCATCGCCGGCAGCGGGAGCGAGATCGAGACGTCCTCGCCACCGAAGCCGCCCGCGCCGCGGATCACCCACAATTCCTCGAGCGAGGCGATGCGTGCGCCGGTAGCGCCGTCGGTCAGCTCGCGCGTCGTGGTCAGCATCGCGGGGCGCCCCGCGCCCTTGTCACGCATGCGGCCGATCGTCGTAGCGCCGGCCACGTCCCCCTCCGGCTCGAACGGGCGGTAGAGCCGGAGCGACTGTTCGCCGTGGAGGATCATCGTCCAGTCGAGGCCGCTCGCCGGGTCCATCGGCCAGAAACCCGGCGTACCCAGCACGAGCGCGAGCGTCGGCAGCGCCACCAGGTCGCGCTCCCACAAGATGTGCGTCTCGTCCAGCTCGGCCAGTCCCGCACCGGCGCCGAGAGCGTAGAGGATCGTTTCACGGCGATCGTAACGATCGCGGGCGGGCGGCACGTGATAAGCACGCAGCCGCGCCACGTCGAGCGGACCGGGCATCAGTTCATCTTGCGTTCGTCGAGACCCAGACCACGGCCGATGATCTCCTTCATGATCTCCGAGGTGCCGGCGAAGATGCGGCTGATCCGGGCGTCGCTGTACATGCGGCTGATGCGATATTCGTCCATATAGCCCGCACCGCCGTGAAGCTGGACGCACGCGTCCATCACGCGACCCTCGAGTTCGCTGGTGAGAAGCTTGGCCGCCGAGGCATCCTCAGCGGCCAGCTCGCCGGCGTTGAGGAGGAGGACGCACTGGTCGACATAGGTCTGCGCCATGTCGAGTTCGGCGCGCATCTCGGCCATCTTGAAGCGCGTATTCTGGAAGGCGCCGATCGGCTTCCCGAACGCGCGCCGCTCCTTCACGTAATCGAGCGTCAGATCGAACGCGGTCTGCGCGGTGGCGATGAAGCCGATCGCGGCGACAAGCCGTTCCTGCGCGAGGAAGCGGGAGAGATATTTGAATCCCAGTCCCGCCTCGCCCAGCAGGTTGTCCTGCGGCACCTTCACGTCGTTGAAGAAGAGCTCGGCGGTATCCTGGCTCTTCAGCCCCATCTTCGCGAGCTTTCGTCCGCGCTCGAAACCTTCCATCCCGCGCTCCACGAGGAACAGCGAGATGCCGTGCGGCTTCACCGGGTCGGTGCGCGCAGCGACCACCACGACATCGGCGAGGATGCCATTCGAGATGTAGGTCTTCGCGCCGTTGAGGACCCAGTGGTCGCCCGCTTCCACGGCGCGGGTCTTCATGCCGGCAAGATCGCTGCCGGTGGAGGGTTCGGTCATCGCGACAGCGAGGATCTTCGTGCCAGCGACGATGCCGGGCATGAAGCGCTCCTTCTGCGCGTCGTTGCCAAGCTTGGCGATGTACGGCGCGACCAGATCGTTGTGCAGGTTGATGTAGAAGCCGATATCGCCGTGGCGCATATTCTCTTCGATGATGATCTGCTCGAAGCGAAAATCGTCGACCCCTGCCCCGCCATATTTCTCGTCGGCCCAGGTACAGAGCAGGCCGGCCGCGCCGGCCTTCTCATAGACCTCGCGATCGACGATCCCGGCTTCGCGCCAACGCTCGGCGTTCGGCCCAACCTCGGACTCCATGAAGGCGCGGACGGAGTCGCGAAACTGATCGTGCTCGGACTCGAAGATCAGGCGGCGCATGCGGGCTCCGCGGCCGGAGCGGATACGGTGGACGCCTTGGCTCCGGGATAGAAACTCTCGCCCCGCGCCGCCTTGTCGCGCAGCCATGCCGAAGGAGCGAAGCGCGGACCGTACGCCTGCGCCAGGCGATCGGCCTCGCGGACGAAGGTCTCGATGCCGATCGTGTCGATGTAGCTGATCGTGCCGCCGGTCCAGGCCGGGAAGCCCCAACCGTAGATCGCGCCGAGATCGGCATCCTCGGGCGTTTCGAGCACGCCCTCCTCGAGGCAGCGTGCCGTCTCCATCGCCTGCGCATAGAGAAAGCGCTGCTTGAGTTCGGCGAGGTCGTAGCCGTCCTGCTGCGGAAAATGTTCGGCGAGACCGGCCCACAGGCGCTTCTTGCCGCCCTCGGGATAATCGTAGAAGCCGCCGCCGGCCTTGCGACCGCCCCGCCCGATCTCGTCGCGCATGCGGCGCAGCGTCGGGACGCCGGCGGGAGGCGTGTAGCGATCGCCCTCCTCGGCGATC
>CAXTTP010000233.1:0-4744 GCA_964247195.1 uncultured Sphingomonadaceae bacterium | reverse complement strand
ACGAGGCGCGCACGCCGCTGATCATCTCGGGGCCGACCGACGACAAGTCCGAGCTCTACATGAAGGTCGACCGGATCGTGAAGCTGATCCCGGCCGATCATTACGAGGTGGACGAGAAGCAGCGCTCGGTCGTGCTCACCGAGGACGGGACCGAGGCGGTCGAGCGGATGCTGGAGACCGACGGGCTGCTCGAGGGCGCCAACCTCTACGATTTCGAGAATACGCAGGTGGTCCACCACCTCAACCAGGCGCTGCGCGCCAACGTCATCTTCAAGCGCGACACGGACTATATCGTCAAGGACGACAAGGTCATCATCATCGACGAGTTCACCGGCCGGATGATGGACGGGCGGCGCTGGTCGGACGGTCTCCACCAGGCGGTCGAGGCGAAGGAACAGGTCAATATCGAGCCCGAAAACCAGACTCTCGCCTCGATCACTTTCCAGAACTATTTCCGCATGTACCCGAAGCTGTCGGGCATGACCGGCACGGCGGCGACCGAGGCGGCCGAGTTCTACCAGATCTACAAGATGAACGTCGTCACGATCCCGACCAACGTGGCGGTCCGGCGGATCGACCAGGACGACGAATTCTACAAGAACATGACCGACAAGTTCGGCGCGATCGCCAAGACGATCCGCGAGGCGGCCGAGAACGGCCAGCCGGTGCTGGTCGGGACCGTCTCGATCGAGAAGTCGGAACTGCTGTCCGAGTTCCTGAAGGCGGACGGCGTGCCCCACAAGGTGCTGAACGCGCGCTACCACGAGCAGGAGGCGCACATCGTCGCGCAGGCCGGGCGGCTGAAGGCGGTGACGATCGCCACCAACATGGCCGGCCGCGGCACGGACATCCAGCTCGGCGGCAATCTCGAGTTCCGGCTGCGCGACGAGCATCCCGAGCTCGAGGCGGAAACGCCCGAGTTCGAGGCCGCCGCGGCGCGCATCCGCATCGAGATCGAGGACGAGAAGCGGCGCGTGCTGGAGGCGGGCGGGCTGTTCGTGCTGGGCACCGAGCGCCACGAGAGCCGCCGCATCGACAACCAGTTGCGCGGCCGTTCCGGACGGCAGGGCGATCCCGGCCTCAGCCGCTTCTATCTCAGCCTCGACGACGATCTGCTGCGCATCTTCGGGCCGCAGACCATGTTCGCGCGGATGATGAACAAGAACCTCGAGGATGGCGAAGCGATCGTCTCGCCGTGGATCTCCAAGGCGATCCAGACCGCGCAGGGCAAGGTCGAGGCGCGCAACTACGACATCCGCAAGCAGGTCGTCGAATATGACGACGTGATGAACGACCAGCGCAAGGTCGTCTACGAGCAGCGTTCCGACATCATGGACGCCGACGCCGTCGACGATGTCGTCGCCGACATGCGGCTCGAGACGGTCAACGCGGTCGTCGGCGCCGCCTGTCCGCCCAACACCTATCCCGAGCAGTGGAACGTCGATGCGCTGAAGACAGCCGCCGACGATCTGCTCGGCCTCGATCTGCCGATCGACGATTGGCTCAACGAGGACGCGGTCGAGCCCGAGATGCTGACCAGCCGGATGGAGGCCGCCGCCGCCGACGCCATCGCCGCCAAGTCGGCGATGATGGAGAAGGACAGCTGGAAGCGGCTAGAGAAGAGCGTGCTGCTCCAGAGCCTCGACCATCACTGGAAGGAGCATCTCGCGACGCTCGACGCGCTGCGCCAGGTGATTCACCTGCGCGCCTATGCGCAGAAGACGCCGATCAACGAATATAAGCAGGAAGCGTTCGCGCTGTTCGAACGCATGCTGTTCGCGATCCGCGAGGACGTGACCCGCATCCTGGCGCATGTCCGCGTCGAGGAAGCGCCGCCGCCGCTGCCCGAGATGCCGGACTTCATCACCACCCATTATGATCCGCTCACCGGCAGCGACGACACCTATGATTTCGACGCCGCCTCGCTGGGGCTGGTGACGACGCGGATCGCGCCGTTGCAGATGGTCCAGCCGGGCCTGCCCGACACGGCGGACGATCCCGCCGAATGGGCCGGCAAGGTCAGCCGCAACGCGCCGTGCCCGTGTGGATCGGGCCGCAAGTACAAGCATTGCCACGGCCAGCTCTAGGCTGAGCCGGGCGTCGCCCCGCCGGCGGCGACCAGCGCTTCCAGCCGGTCGAGCAGCGGCAGCTGGCTCGGCAGCATCATCTCGCGGGCGCGGGGAAGCGTGAACCAGGCAGCGCGGTCGACCTCCGGAAAGGTCTGCCGCCGGCCGCTGCCCGGTGGCCATTCTATCTCGAAGCCGATGCTGACGATGCCGTCGGCATCGAGGTCGCCGGCCAGCGCGAACGCGATCACCTGCTTGCCGCCCGACTGGCGAATCGTGCCGAGCGGAACCGGCGTGCCTTCCGCCGCGCTGCCGAGCTCCTCGGCGAACTCGCGCAGCGCTGCGGCGAGCGTCTCCTCGCCCGCTTCGACCCGTCCCTTGGGGATCTGCCAGGCGCCGACGTCGCGGCGCTGCCAGAAGGGGCCGCCCGGATGGATCAGCAGCACCTGTCGCTCGCCGTGATCCAAGCGATGGAGGAGGATGCCCGCGCTGGGCGCGGTTCGGGGGCTCATGGACCCGTTTCGCCCGAACCGACCGGTTCGGCAAGCCTCGCCCAACCGCGGCTGTCCGATAACGATACTGGATCGAAACGACAGCATTACTTCCTGTTCTGTGACTCCGATCACTTGCGTGCCGTCGGCAGCGTGTACAACGACTTCAGGCACTAGATAGAACGGCATAACTGCCGCAGACAGTCACCGGTATTCGCCCGGAGACTCTCGCCAGAGCTTAGCGGTTGCAGCATCTTGTCGTTATTTTCAGGAGGCACGTCCCATGGCTATACTTTCCACCCGTCCGAACACCGCGGCTGCTGTCACGATTCACCTCGGCGACAGGCACATCGACAATATCGATTCGGTCGCGAAGATCGTCGCCAGCACGCTCGGCAAGCTCGGCTGTCCGAGCTGCTTCTCGGGCTTCGACCTGCGGTTCAACCACCTTCATGATCTCGTGGTGAACCCGCAGACGCTTGAGGTCGACGTACCGCAGTTTCGCGGCTGACGGCGATGCGGGCGCCGGCGCTGGGCGTGGGAGCGGTGTACTGGTCGCCGCTGCACGCGCTGTTCGCCGGCCATCCGGACATCGTCCAGGTCGCGGAGGTCGAACCGTCGACCTTCTGGCTGAAGAGTCCGGGCCGAGCGGGCGCGGTGCGGAGCAATCCGCTCGCGCTCGATCGGATCGCGGCGCTCCCGCAGGCCAAGCTGGTCCACGGCGTCGGCTATCCGGTCGGTGGCACGATCTGCGATGCGGCGGTTCACCTTGACGAGCAGCGCCGTTGGGCCGAGCGGCTCGGCGCGCCGTGGACCTCCGAACATCTGAGCTTCAACGAGACCGCCGGCGGCAATGCCGGTTTCCTGCTGCCGCCCTGCCAGTCCGACGATGGCGTGGCGCTGGCGGCCGCCAACATCCGTGGCCGCGCCGCCGCGCTGGGCAGTCGCTTCGCGTTCGAGACCGGCGTCAACTACCTGCCGCCGCAGCCCGGCGAGATGCCCGACGGCGCGTTCTTCGCCGCGGTCGCGCAGGCCGCCGACTGCGACATCCTGCTCGACCTCCACAATCTCTGGACCAACGAGCGCAACGGCCGGGCGCGCGTACGCGACGTCATCGCCGCGCTGCCGCTGGAGCGGGTGTGCGAACTGCACCTCGCCGGCGGGATGGAGCGGGACGGCTATTGGCTGGACGCACATTCCGGAGCGGTGCCGCCGGCGCTGCTGGATCTCGCCGCCGACGTCGTCGCCGAGCTGCCGGCGCTGGGCGCGATCCTGTTCGAGATTTCGCCCGAGTTCCTGCCCGTGCTGGGCGAGACCGGCGTGCTTCGGCAGGTCGAGGCGCTGCATCCGCTGTGGGAGCGGCGCGGCAGGACGGCGTCGGCGCGCGCCGCGCACGCGCCATCCGCCGAGCCGGGCATGCGCGCCGCAGACTGGGAGGACATGCTCGGCCGGGGGCTGCGCGGCGACGATCCCGCGCCCGCCCTCGCGCTCTACCGGATGCTGATCGAGGCGTTTCGCAAGGGCGCGATCGCCGACACCCTGCCGCACAGCATCCGCCTTCTCCAGATCACGCATGGCGAGGACGCCGTCGACCGCCTGCTCGCCGGCTATGCCCGCGCCACCGAGCCGCAGCTCTTTCCCGGCGACGAGGCCACGGGATGCGCCGAATGGCTCGGGCGCAACGCCCCGGCGACACCCTATCTCGACGACGTCCTGGCGCTTGAGGCGGGCATCGTGCGCATCGCTACCGCGGGCGAGGCAGGAGAGATCGCGCTGGCGCACGATCCCTCGCTGCTGGTCGGCGCGATCGCGCAGGGCAGGCCGCCGGCCGGCCTGCCGCGCGGCGACTATCGCCTGCGTCTAGGCTGACGAACCGCGCCTCAGCGCCGGGCGTGGCCGACCGCCCGGACATAGGCGGCGACCGCCTCGACGTCGTCCTTCGACAGGTCCGCGCCTCCCTTGGGCGGCATCACGCCGGGATACTGCTTCGGCTTGGCGACGCCGGCGGTGATCACCGCCGCGATCGACTTCACCGATCCGTCCGCCCACAGCCATTTCGGTCCCGTCAGCGGCGGCCCGACCGAGCTGCCGCGCGCATCCGCGCCATGGCAGCCGGCGCAGGTGCCGCCGCGCTCCTCGCCATGAAAGATGCTATCGCCGAGCGCGACCTGCGCGGCGGTGTAGCCC
>CAXTTP010000232.1:1789-4770 GCA_964247195.1 uncultured Sphingomonadaceae bacterium | reverse complement strand
TGCAGTCGCCGGCGCGGCCGCGCTGTTCACCGCCGGCGGCGCGATCACCAGCGGCGCCGTCACGGCAGGCGATACGATCGCAATCGGCTCGACCGGGGGCAGCGTGACCGCGACCGACCTGCTTGCGGCAAACGGCATCACGGTGCGCGCGCTCGGCAATCTGTTCGTCCGCGACGCCGTGGTCAACGCCGCGAACGGCAACGTGACTCTGGCCGGCGGCTTCCCATTCGCCGCGACCACCGACGGGGCGCCGTTCCTGCTGAGCGGCAACACGACCGTCAGCGGCACCGTGAGCGCGGGCAGTGTGACGATCCAGGGTGGCGGCGATGTCACGATTGCCAGTACGGGGCGTATCCGCTCCGACGGGACGATCGAGATCGCCTCGGGCGACGATATCGTGGCGGATAGCGGATCGGTCATCGGCCTCGGCCAGATCACCCGCACCATCGCCGGCGGACAGGCGCCCGATCGCGCCGGCGGGCCGAGCGACGTGGTGCGGCTCCGCGCCGGGTCGCTGCGTGGGGGAACCGCCAACCTGGCGGCGAACGGCCCGGCCGGTATCGTGATGAACGGCACGGTCGATGGCATCGCGCTCGCCCTCAACTCGGAGGCGGTCGACATCGGCGCCACCGGCCGCGTCGGCAGCGCGTTGACCAGTTCGGCGGTGTTCACCAACAGCGGCACCGGCGGCACGATCGTCGGCGGGGCCGGCAGCACGAGCGGCTATGCACTGGCCAACGCCTCGCTCGGCCGGGTGCAGGCGCAGGCCTTGCAGCTGATCGCGCCGGCGGACGTAACCGTGCAGACGCTGGGCCTCACCGGCTCGGCCGCGACGAACGGCAATCTGACCGGCAACAACGCCCTTTTCTCGATCGCCACACCCGGCTCGGTCAGCGTCGAGGGCGCCGTCACGATCAGTTCGGCGGCGCAGACCGATCTGTTCGCGATCACCGCCGGCAACCGCATCACCGTGCTGACCCCGAGCGGGTCGATCGCGCTCAACGGCACCGGCGGCGGGCTGGGCGGCGGCATCAGGCTCGCCGCGCCGCGTATGGCCGTCGGCACGCAGGCGACGCTTGCGGCGCTCGATGGGCTGGGCTCGCTCGATGCGCGCGACGAGCGGCTGGCCGACAATGATGGCGCGATCAGCGATGCGGGCTTCCTGCAGGCCAACGCGCTCCGCTTCGAGGTGCGCGACGGGCTCTACATCCAGAATAGCGGCGTCTCGCGCGTATCGGATACGCGGCGCGGCTTCACCGCCGGGCCGGGCGGCGTCACGATCGTGACGACGGGCACGAACGCCGCCGAGATCGCCATCAACGGCCGGCAGCAATCGACCGACGGCACGTTCGTGACGGGCAAGATGCTGATCGACCGGCTGACGCTTTCCGGCACAGGCCAGGCGCGGATGGCCAGCTTCGATCCGCGATCGACGGTGAATGGCTGCCTGATCGTCGGGATGACCTGCCGGTTCGACGGCACCGCGCCCAGCCAGCCGATCCAGGACGTCATCAACGCGATCATCAACGGGCAGGACGACATCACCGGCGCGATCAGCAGCGTGGTGCAGCAGCTGAACTCGCCATTGATCGAGCTGATCGACTTCACCCCCTTCCGGCTCGCCGGCATCATCGACGAGCCGGTCACGGGCGCGGGCAACGACGATTTCTACACGTCGTTCGTCGGCGACGATGCCGACATCTCGGCCAACGTGACGGTCGGCGAGCAGGTGACCGGCACCGGCAACGATATCGTCAACGAGCAGGTGACCGGCACCGGCCGTGACCAGGCCGGCAAGGAAGAGCCGGACGGGCAGTGCGATCCCAAGCGCAGGGATGTCGATCCGGACTGCAAGTGAGCGAGGATGCGGCGCCCTTGTCGTTGGGGCGCCGCATCGGCTAACCGGCCGGCACCGGGCATCTCGCCCGCTTAGGTGACGTGTCGATGCCCCACCCCGCCCCCGCCGGCCAGCCGCTAACGCTGTTCAACAGCCTGACCCGCGCCAGCGAAGCCTTCGTCCCGCTCGATCCGGCCGACGTGCGCGTCTATTCGTGCGGGCCGACCGTCTATGCCCGGCAGCATCTCGGCAACATGCGCGCCTATATCTTCGCCGACACGCTCACCCGGACGCTGCGCTGGAAGGGGTTTCCGGTGCGCCACGTCATAAACATCACCGATGTCGGCCACCTCACCTCGGACGCGGATGCCGGCGACGACAAGATGGAGAAGGCCGCCGCAGCCGAGCGGCGCTCCGCCCGCGACGTGGCGGATCATTACACGCGGCTGTTCAAGGCCGATCTCGCCAGGCTCAACGTGCGCGAGCCGACGCAGTGGACGGTAGCCACCGACTATATCGACGAGATGATCGCCTTTGGCGAGCGCATCGCCGGCTCCACCTACGAGGCGCCGTCCGGCCTCTATTTCGACACGACCACCGTTCCCGATTACGGGCGGCTGGCCGGCCACCGCCACGAGGCGGCGGGCGCCGAGGTCGGCCGGATCGACAGCGTCGACGGCAAGCGCCACCCGGCCGACTTCGCGATCTGGCGGCGGTCGGAGCAGCCCGGCCACCGCCAGATGGAATGGCCGTCGCCCTGGGGCATCGGCGCGCCGGGCTGGCACCTCGAATGCTCCGCGATGAGCCTGAAGGTGTTCGGCGGCCAGTTCGACATCCATACCGGCGGGATCGATCATCGCGAGATCCACCACCCCAACGAGATCGCGCAGAACCAGGCCTACACCCGCACGCCGCAAACGGGCGCGACGATCTGGATGCACAACAACTTCCTGGTCGAGCGCGGCGCCAAGATGTCGAAATCGAGCGGCGGCTTCGCCACGCTCGACACGCTGACCGATGCGGGGGTGCATCCGCTGGCCTATCGCCTGCTGTGCCTTTCGGCACATTATCGTAGCGAGCTCGAGTTTTCGCCGGAGAATGTGCTGGCGGCGCTGACCCGGCTCAAGCGGCTGGCGATGGCGGT
>CAXTTP010000232.1:0-1689 GCA_964247195.1 uncultured Sphingomonadaceae bacterium | reverse complement strand
GCCAAGGATTTCGCCGCCTCGGATATGATCCGCGACGAGCTTGCGGCCGCCGGGGTCGAGATCATGGACGGCGATCCGTTGGGTTGGGAGTGGAAGGTCACGCTCTAACTCCCCTCCCCCAAAGCGCACTCGCGGGGCCGGCGCTACTCGTCGACGCTCGAAGGCGTGTCTCGACTTCGCTCGACACAAGGGTCTGGCCGCGACGTAACGAACCGCTGCCGTCCCCGAAATCCTCCTTTGCCGCGCGCCGGAAATACCGTAGCAATCCGCCGTCAACACAAAGGGTCGCGACGCAAATTGCAACAACCGCGCTGACGGTCCAGACCGGAGCGCGCACGGGGGACATGGCATGGCGACGAAGGCTTCCGATCTGTTCATCCAATGTCTTGAGCAGGAGGGCTGCGAATATGTGTTCGGCGTGCCCGGCGAGGAAAATCTCGACTTCCTCGACAGCCTCTCGCGATCGACCAGCATCAAGCTGATCCTGACCCGGCACGAACAGGGCGCCGGCTTCATGGCCGCCACCTATGGGCGCCACACCGGCAAGACCGGCGTCTGCCTCGCGACGCTGGGGCCGGGTGCGACCAATTTCGTGACCGCGGCGGCTTATGCCTATCTTGGCGGCATGCCGATCCTGATGGTGACGGGGCAGAAGCCGATCAAGAAATCGAAGCAGGGCCGCTTCCAGATTCTTGACGTGGTCGACATGATGCGGCCGATCACCAAATTCACCCACCAGCTCGCAAGCGCCGACAATATCCCGTCGCGTGTGCGCGAGGCCTTCCGCCTTGCCGAGGAGGAAAAGCCCGGCGCGACCCATATCGAGTTCCCCGAGGACATCGCCGACGAGCATACCGACAGCGTGCCGTTGCAGCGCAGCCATGTCCGCCGCCCACATGCCGACGACAAGTCGATCCGCGTCGCCGCCAAGAAGCTGGAGGCGGCCAGATCGCCGGTGCTGGTGATCGGCGCGGGCGCGAACCGCACGATGACCAGCCGAATGCTGCTCCAGTTCATCGAGAAGACCGGCATTCCCTTCGTCACCACCCAGCTCGGCAAGGGCGTGATCGACGAGTGCAACCCGAAGTTCCTCGGTTGCGCGGCGCTCTCGGCCGGCGATTTCGTCCACAAGGCGATCGAGAGCGCGGACCTGATCGTCAACATCGGCCACGACGTCATCGAGAAGCCGCCCTTCTTCATGAAGCAGGGCGGCACGGAGGTGATTCACATCTCGGTCCGCTCGGCGGAGGTCGATCCGGTCTATTTCCCGCAGATCGAGGTGATCGGCGACATCGCCAACGCAATCTGGCAGCTGAAGGAGGATATCGTCCCCTCCCCGTCGTGGAACTTCGACCGGATGATGGCGGCACGCGATGCCGAGACGAAGCATACCGATAGCATCTCGGACGATCGGCGTTATCCGATCTTCCCGCCCTATCTCGTCCGCAAGATCCGCGAGGCGATGCCGGCGGACGGGATCATCGCGCTCGATAACGGCGTCTACAAGATCTGGTTCGCCCGCAACTATACCGCCCGCCAGCATAATACGGTGCTGCTCGACAATGCGCTGGCGACGATGGGCGCGGGCCTGCCCTCGGCAATGGCCTCCGCGATGGTCTATCCGGGCCGCAAGGTGATGGCGATCTGCGGCGACGGCGGCTTCATGATGAACAGCCAGGAGATGGAGAC
>CAXTTP010000231.1:0-4770 GCA_964247195.1 uncultured Sphingomonadaceae bacterium | reverse complement strand
GAACTATGCCGCGCCGACACCGGCGGCACTCGCCGTTCCCGACCGCTTCGTCGCCGCGCCGCCGGCGACGGCGAGCGAGGCCGATCTCGCGACCTGGTGGCAGGCGTTCGGCGATCCGGTGCTGAGCGACCTCGTCGGCCGCGCGCTCGCGGCCAATCCGAACGTCGATGTCGCCGGCGCCCGCCTGCGCCAGGCGCGCGCCTCGCTCGCGACCGCGCGCAGCAGCCTGTTCCCGACGTTCGATGCGGGCGGATCGGCCAGCCGCACGCAGACCGTGAAAGGTGGCGGGTCGGTGATCGATCCCACCACCGGCGCGGTGCTGTTCCGCGACCAGGCCGGGCAGAGCTCGTTCCGCGCCGAGCTCGACGCCGCCTATGAGGTCGACCTGTTCGGCGGCGTCCGCCGCAGCGTGGAAGCGGCCCGTGCGAGCCTGGGCGGCGCGGTCGCCGACCTTCACGCCGCCCAGCTCTCGGTCGCGTCCGACACAGCGCTCAACTATATCGACGCGCGTAGCGCTCAGGCGCGGCTGGCGATCGCCAGGTCGAACCTCGCCTACCAGGACGAGACGGTCGAGATCGTCGGCTGGCGGGTGCAGGCGGGGTTGGTGAGCTCGCTCGATCTCGAGCAGGCGCGGGCGCTGCGCGCGCAGACCGCCGCCTCTATCCCGTCGCTGGAAACCAGCTACGTCACCGCCGTCAACCGCATCGCAATCCTGCTCGGCCTGGCGCCGGGCAGCGTCACCGCGCTGATCGATCCGGTGAAGCCGGTCCCGCTCGCCCCCGACACCGTCGCCACCGGCCTGCCCGCCGACCTGCTCGCCCGCCGCCCCGACGTCGCTTCCGCCGAGCGCGCGCTGGCCTCGGCGAGCGCGCAGATCGGCGTCGCCGAGGCGCAGCTCTACCCGGCGCTGCGCCTGTCGGGCTCGCTCACCGGCTCGGGCGGATCGCTCGGCGGGGTCACCGATTCGGTGATCGGCACGCTCCTCGCCAGCGTCAGCGCGCCGATCTTCGAGGGCGGCCGGCTGCGCGCGCAGGTCGAGAGCGCGAGAGGCGGCGCCGATGTCGCGCTCGGCAACTATCGCGCCGCGGTGCTCACCGCGCTCGAGGATGTCGAGAACGCGCTCACCGGCAACGCGAACGCGCGCCGCCGCGAAGCCCAGCTGGTCCTCGCCGAGGAGGCATCGCGCAACGCCACGCTGCTGGCCCGCAGCCAGTATCGCGCCGGCCTGATCGACTTCCAGCAGCTCCTCCAGTCCGAGCAGAGCCTGCTTTCCAGCCAGGACGGCCGCGCCTCGGCGCGCGCCGACCGGGCGTCCGCCAGCGTCCAGCTCTACCGTGCGCTCGGCGGCGGCTGGCAGACCGCGCCGCTTCCTGCGACAGCCCATGTCACCGAAACCGCGCGCGGCACCGATTGAACGGAACAGCCATGGACCAGATGACAACCCAAGCGCCCGATCTCGACGAGTTCCTCGGCGTGGAGCCGCCGTCCCGTCGCGGCGCGCTGATCAAGTACAGCCTGATCGCGCTCGGCACGATCCTGCTCGTCCTGCTCGTCTACCGCGGCGTCTTCGGCGGCAAGGAGACGGCCGGTTATGCAACCGAACCGCTCCGGCGCGGCAGCCTCACCGTCACCGTCGCCGCGACCGGCAATCTCGCCCCGACCAACCAGATCACGGTCGGCTCCGAGGTGTCGGGGCTGATCACCAAGCTCATGGTCGAGGCCAACGACCATGTCGCCAAGGGCCAGATCCTCGCCCAGCTCGACACCTCCAAGCTCGACGACGCGATCCTCCAGAGCCGGGCTTCGCTCGCCGCCGCGCAGGCCGGCGTCGCCCAGGCGCGCGCCACCGCCGACCAGAGCAACGCCAACCTCGCCCGCCTGCAGGAGGTGTTCAAGCTCTCCGGCGGCAAGGTGCCGTCGCAGACCGAGCTCGACACCGGCCGCGCCGACGCTGCCCGCGCGCTGGCCGGCATCCGCTCCGCCGAGGCCGCCGTGGCGCAGGCGCGCGCCGCGCTCAGCACCAACCAGACCAACCTCTTCAAGGCGTCGATCCGCTCGCCGGTGAACGGCGTCGTGCTGTCGCGCGACGTCGACCAGGGCCAGACCGTCGCCGCCTCCTTCTCGACGCCCACCCTCTTCACCATCGCCGAGGACCTCTCGCAGATGAAGCTGGAGGTGAAGGTGGACGAGGCGGACGTCGGCCAGGTCGCCGCGGGCCAGCATGCCTCGTTCGCCGTCGACGCCTTTCCCGGCCGGTCCTTCCCGGCGACGATCCAGCGCGTCAACGTCGGCTCGTCGATCTCGTCGTCGACCTCGTCCTCGTCGACCGCGTCGACCAGCGCGAGCACCGTCGTCTCCTATACCGCCGTGCTGCAGGTCGCGAACCCGGACCTGATGCTGCGCCCGGGCATGACCGCGACCGCCGACATCGTCACCGCCGAGAAGACGAACGTCTTCCTCGTGCCCAACGCCGCGCTGCGCTATTCGCCGCGCGCCGGCGCCGCCACCGGCCAGTCGCGCGGGCTGATGTCGGCGATGGGGCCGCCGGCGCGCATGCGCGGCAGCGCCGGGGAGAAGATGGGGAAGATCGAACGCGGCGCCCGCAAGCAGATCTACGTGGTCGGCGAAGCCGGCAAGCCGCAGCCGGTGGCGGTGACGGTGGGCTCGTCCAACGGCAACCGCACCGAGGTCAGCGGACCCGATCTGCGCGCCGGCATGAACGTGATCACCGGCAACCTCGCGGCAGCCGCGCGATGAGCGAACAGATCATCCGCCTGCGCAACGTCACCAAGACGTTCGGCAGCGGGGCAACCGAGTTCAAGGCGCTGCGCGGCGTCGATCTCGACATCGCACGCGGCGACTTCGTGGCGGTGATGGGCCCGTCGGGATCGGGCAAGTCGACGACCATGAACATCCTCGGTTGCCTGGACGTGCCGAGCGGCGGCGAGTTCCTGTTCAAGGGCGTGCACGTCGAGAAGCTCGAGCGCGACCAGCGCGCGATGCTGCGGCGGCGCTATCTCGGCTTCGTGTTCCAGGGCTTCAACCTGCTCAACCGGACCAGCGCGCTCGAGAATGTCGAGCTGCCGCTGCTCTATCGCGGCGAGAACCGGGCCGAGCGGCACCGGATCGCCATGGCGGCGCTCGACAAGGTCGGCCTGAAGGACTGGTGGGACCACACGCCGGCCGAGCTTTCCGGCGGCCAGCAGCAGCGCGTCGCGATCGCCCGCGCCATCGCCACCCACCCCGACGTGCTGCTTGCCGACGAGCCGACCGGCAATCTCGATTCGGCACGATCGGTGGAGATCATGGAGCTGCTCACCCGCCTCAATCGCGAGAGCAACATCACCGTCCTGATGGTCACGCACGAGGCCGACATGGCCGCCTTCGCCCGCACCGTGATCCATTTCCGCGACGGGCTGGTCGAGCGCACGGAAACGCGCGAGAAGGCGATGGCCTGATGTACGGCACCACCATCGTCCTGGCGCTCCGCGAGATCCGCCGCCACCTGCTGCGGTCGTTCCTGACGACGCTCGGCATCGTCATCGGCGTCGCCGCGGTCGTGACGATGGTGACGCTGGGCAACGGCGCGACCAAGGCGGTCTCCGACCAGATCTCCAGCCTCGGCTCGAACATCCTGAACGTGAGCGCCGGCCAGGGCTTCGGGCGCGGCGGCGGCGGCCCGCCGCCGCCCTCGTTCAAGCTCGCCGACGTCGATGCGGTGCGCAGCCAGATCGCCGGCATCAAGTCGGTGGCGCCGCAGGCGCAGGCGAGCGCGACCGCGATCTACGAGGGCCAGAACTGGTCGACGACGATCAACGGCACGACCGACGACTATCTCGTCAACCAGCAATGGGCGCTCGCGCAGGGTCGCGAATTCTCGCCGGCCGAGGAACAGGCCGGCAAGTCCGTCTGCATCCTCGGCAACACCGTGCATGCCAACCTCTTTCCGGGTGGTCGGGCGATCGGCCAGCGGATCCGGCTGGGCAACGTCTCCTGCGACGTGATCGGCGTGCTCGCCCGGCGCGGCACCGCGGGCTTCGGCCAGGACCAGGACGATACCGTTCTCATGCCGATCAAGACCGTCCAGCGCCGCTTCGCCGGCAATCAGGCGGTCCGATCGATCCAGATCTCGGTCGACACCGCCTATGATTCGAGCGCGGTGCAGGATTCGCTCAAGGCGCTGCTGCGCGAGCGGCGCGGCATCCGCCCGGGCGAGGAGGACAATTTCAACATCTTCGATACCGCTCAGATCGCCGCGACGCTGTCGAGCAGCACGCGGGTGATGACCTCGCTGCTCGCCGCCGTCGCCGCGGTCAGCCTCGTCGTCGGCGGCATCGGCATCATGAACATCATGCTCGTCTCGGTGACAGAGCGGACGCGCGAGATCGGCATCCGCCTCGCGATCGGCGCGGTCCAGCGCGAGGTGCTGATGCAGTTTCTCGTCGAGGCGGTCGCGCTCTCGTGCCTCGGCGGGCTGCTGGGACTGGCCCTGGCGCTGGTCGCCACGGTCGGGCTGAGCCCGCTGATGGGGGTGCCGTTCACCTTCGACGTGCAGATCAACCTGCTCGCCTTCTTCGTCTCGGCGCTGATCGGGGTGGTGTTCGGATACTTCCCGGCGCGCCGCGCCGCCGCGCTCAACCCGATCGACGCGCTGCGCCACGAATGAGCAGGCGCGCTGTAATCGGCATGCTGGCGGCGCTGCTCGCGGAGGCGGCGGCTGCCGCGCCACCGCCGCCCGCCGCTCCCTGTCCGCCGCGCGGGCCGCAGCTG
>CAXTTP010000230.1:0-4779 GCA_964247195.1 uncultured Sphingomonadaceae bacterium | reverse complement strand
GCCGGCCAAGGGCCTGATCACCGATATCGAGTGCGAGACCCGCGATCGCACGCACCTCGAGCGGCTGATGCAGGCGCTCGCCGACAACGGCTACGAGGTAACGCCGGTGGAGCTGGCGTGAAGCCGCTCGGCCGTTGGCCGCGCTTAACGCTCTTTTACTTGGTAAACGCACTTTTCACAGACTGGATCAGCCCCCATAGTCAGCCGGCGCGGAGGGCTTCGCGTCGCTGGTGGGGAGGAGGGTCGAGGATGAGCGCGCAGTTCCGCTTCCCGCGCTTCTTCGTGACCACGCCGTCGCCTTGCCCCTATCTGCCGGGCAAGACCGAGCGCAAGGTGTTCACCGAGCTCACCGGCGGCCATGCCGGCGAACTGAACGACGCGCTCGGCCGGATCGGCTTCCGCCGCAGCCAGAGCGTCGCCTACCGGCCGAGCTGCCTGGACTGCACCGCCTGCGTTTCGGTGCGCGTCGTCGCCGGCGAGTTCCAGCCGAATGCGAGCCAGCGCAAGCTTCTACGCCGCCACTCCGATCTCGTCGCCACCGCCTGCAAGCCGTGGACGACGGAGGAACAGTTCGCGCTGCTGCGCAGCTATCTCGCCGCGCGCCATCCCGGCGGCGGCATGGCCGACATGGACGAGCTCGATTTCGCCGACATGGTCGAGCAGACGCCGGTCAACACCTATATCGTCGAATATCGCGAGCCGACCGTGGGCGACCGCCCCGGCCGGCTGGTCGGCGCCTGCCTGACCGACCATCAGAGCGACGGCCTGTCGATGATCTACAGCTTCTTCGATACGGAAGAGGGCGGCCGCGACGGGCTCGGCACCTACATCATCATGGACCATGTCCTGCGCGCCGCGCGATCGGGCCTGCCCTATGTCTATCTCGGCTACTGGGTCGAGGGCTCGGCGCGGATGCAGTACAAGACGCGCTTCCGGCCAATCGAGCGGCTCGGTCCAGGCGGCTGGCAGCGCTTCGATCCGCCGCCGCCGCTACCCTCGCCGACCACCGGCGTGTCCGCGGGCGTCGATCCCAAGGGTGTCACGATCGCGCGCTAGGCGGCGATCCGGATCATCCCGGCTTGCGGAACTTCAGAGCGAACTGATCGGTGTGGCCGCGGATTGACGGGTCGAACACCGGCTTGTCGTGCATGTCCGCAGGGTTGGCGAGAGCCGCGCTCTCGGCTTCCAAGGTAAAGCCGGCGGCGATGACCTGTGCCTTGACGAGCGCCGGATCGATGCGGTGGAGCGGCTTGGCGGTAGCAGCGTCGGTGCCGGCCGCGGCGACATGGTCGACCACCACGAATACGCCGCCCGGCTTCAGCGCCTTGAAGATGTCCGCAGCGAAGGTCGCCGCCGTCTGCGGGTCGTTATTGTAGATGTCGTGGTAATTTTGCGAGGTCCAGGCGACGTCGAGCAGGCCCGGCTCCGGCACCGACGAGAAGGCCACCACCGCGACCGACACGTTCCTGTAGCCGGGTTCCGCCGCGATCGCGTTGACGGGATCGGCGGCCTTCGGGCTGCGGGCGGCGAGCGCCGCCGGCACGATGGCGTAGACATGGCCCTTGCGCCCTACCGCCTTGGCGAAGACGCGCGTGAAATAGCCGCTGCCGGGAATGATGTCGGCGACCTTGTCGCCCGGCTTGATGCCGGCGAAGGCGACCATCTCGGCGGGCTTGCGATCGGCGTCGCGCGCCTTGTCCGCATCCGGACGGTCGGAGGCGGCGACCGCGGCGGTGGCGTAGGCTGGTACCTGCGCGGAGGCGGCCGGCGCGAGCGCCGCAGTGCCGAGCGCAAGGGCGAGCATCAGGTGCCGTGTCGTCATGGTCGGGCCGATCCTGTCCGTTCAGGGCCGATCGCGCCGGCCGTCCGCGGAGTTCTACCGCAACCCGCCGGCAGCGCAATGGGACCTCAATCGCGCCACCTTCAGCGAAACTTCTGGCTGCCTGCCAGCCTTGTGCCGATCGCTCACCATGACAAGGCGACGGTGCCCCGCGAGAGCATCTCTACCCGGCCGATGGTTCTGACGTCGTGCAGATCGAGCATCTCGCTCGCCTCCCGCATGGCCTCCTTCGCGTTCGCGAAATTGACCGGTCGAAGATGCTCGATCGCCGTGCCATCGACGATTCCGATCCGCCAATCGAGCCGTCGCGCGGTATCGGCCCAGAGGAAATCGGGTCCCCAGCCCCATCTCGTCTCAGGCAGTGGCAGAACCTGGTGGAAGACGGATCGATGTACCGCCACCACCGGACCAACCTCTACAAATCTCGTCCGGCGGACGAGCGAACGCGCGTTGCGTTGGGTGACTTCGTACGATGCATGAGAATGCATGCGATGCGCTGGTTGCGCCAGTACGAGCATCGCCGCCTCGGACGCAGCAAGGAACCGATCAAGGAAGCCGGGTTCAACCGCTACGTCGTCATCGATAACCAGGAACCAGTCCATATCACTCGCGAGGATGGACCTTTCCGCCACGGTCCTGTTTATCTTCTTCGAGCGCCCACAGGCCTCATCCACGTCGACATGTATGTTGACGATGTGCCGGCTGTTTCTCAGGCAATCGATAAGTGCTCTGAGATCATAAGGGCGCGATGTATCCACCGGAACGATGACTTGTACTTTGCGCTGACCCAGATCGCGCGCCAGCTGCTCGATTTTAGCACGGCCGCCGGATGCTTCGAAGTCAAGATCGACTTCTCGATCAATCGCCTTGGCAGTCTCGGGTGCCCGCGACCTGAGCGGATTGGCGAGACCGAACGTGCCCGTAAACAGCTCATGCATGAGGCATGCGGTCCAGCATTCAGCCCGCGCCCTAGCCACGCACCTCCGAATAGGCGCCGCCGCGCACCATGAAGGGAGGGTCGGGGATGGTCGCCCGGCTTTCGTTGAGCATCATCGACCAGCGATTCGAGAGATCCCGGAAATAGGGGTCGTCGGTCTCGATGCGGCGGCGGATGACGTTGCGGGTGCGGTCCGCCGGGATCACCACGACGTCGAACGGCAGGCCTACCGACAGGTCCGAGCGGATCGTCGAATCAAACGACAGCAGGCCAACCTTGACCGCTTCGTCGAGCGGCGAATCATAGTTCATCGCCCGGTCCAGGATCGGCTTGCCGTAGGCGGTGGCGCCGATCTGCAGGAACGGCGTGTCGGCGCAGCATTCGATGAAGTTGCCGGCATCGTAGACCAGGAACAGCTTGGTCGGGCCGTCGCCGATCCTTCCGCCGACAAGCAGCGAGACGCCGGCGGAGACGCCCGCCGCACGCAGCGCCGGCTTCAGCTCCAGGCCTGCCGCCATCACCGCCTCGCCGACCAGCTCCACCGCGCGGAACATCGTCGGCATGTCGGCGATGGTGCGCGGCTGCTCGTCGATCCCGGTGGAGGGCATCCCCTCGGCAAGCTGGCCGAGGACGTGCTGCGTGACCGAGAGGTTGCCGGCGGTCATGCAGACGATCAGCCGGTCCTCGGTATCGGCGAGCATGTGCATCTTGCGATAGGTGGAGATGTTGTCGATGCCCGCGTTGGTGCGGGTGTCGGCGATCATGATCAGCCCCTCCCGCAGCGCTATGCCGACGCAATAGGTCATCTCCGTTCTCCGTTCGCCGCGCGCGCCCCGCGACGCTACTGCCGGGTCTGGGAGTAAGCGAGACCGACGCGCACGCCGACCTCCAGCTCTTCCTCGCCGCCGCCGGTTCGCGCTCCAGATAGCGGAGCGGCGTCGCGATAGTCGAGCCCGATCGCGACCCGGACATAGGCATCGTCCGGGCAGCGTCCAGTCGCCGGATCGAAGCCGATCCAGCCCATGCCTTCGACGAACGCCTCGGCCCAGCCGTGCGCCGCCTCGTGCAGCTCGTCGCCGGCCTCGCTGCGCAGGAGATGGCCGGAGACATAGCGGGCGGGCATGCCGATCGCGCGCGCCGCGGCGATGAAGACGTGGGCGAGATCGGAATAGGCGCCGTGCTCTTCGGCGAAGGTCGTGGCGGCGTCGCGCTCGCCGCGCCGGCGGCCGCGATCGAGCGTCAGCCGGTCGTGCAGCGCCTCGTTGAGGCGGTGGGTCTGGCTGAGGCGGCTGCCGCCCGCGGCCTCGACTGCGCGCGCGAAGACGGCAATCGGCTCGTCCGCCGACGTGCATCTCGTCCCGCGCAGGAACAGCGGCGGCGGCAGCGGCTCGGCCGCGCCCGCGATCATGCCGGCGCGGTCCTCGGTCAGCACCTCGCCGGTGACGCTCAGGCTGATCCGGTCGAGCGGCCCGTCGACATAGAGCATCTGCGTCTCGTTGCCGAAGCCATCGCGGCCGGTCTTGAGGCGGGCGTCGCAATCGACGTCGATGCGCCAGTCGACGACGTTCTGGCCGATGTGGCAGCCGGGCGTCATGCGCAGCAGCTGGACCAGGCGGGCCTGCGGCTCGCTGAACCGGTAGTCCGTGCGATGTTCGATGAACAGCCGCATCAGGCGAAGCGGAACTGGCTGCCGATGGCGCTGTGGATCAGCGCGTTCTCTGCGATGAACGCGGTGAGATATTCGTGCAGGCCGCGCGCGAAGATCGCATCGGTCGAGGTGCGGTTGAGCGTCGACTGGCGCTGCCGCGCAAGCCGGTCGGCCTCGCCCTGCAGTCCAGTCGCCTTGCCGAGCGTGTTCAGCACGGTGACGACCTCGTCGATCGAGGCGGCGAGGCTGCGCGGCAGCTCGCGCCGCTTGATCAGCAGCTCGGCGACGAGCCACGGTTTCAGCCCCTCCCGGTAGAGCCAGCGGTAGGAGGTGACGGCGGAGACGGTGTGGAGG
>CAXTTP010000229.1:0-4816 GCA_964247195.1 uncultured Sphingomonadaceae bacterium | reverse complement strand
CGACAAGGGCGACTGAGCCGGCGCGCGATCAGCGGGCCGTTGCTGGCCGCGCCGAAGCCGGATGGTCCAGCGCCTGAAGCGCCTCCGTGGCCGCGCGTGCGCCGCTCTGCCAGGCCCCGTGCGCGGTCGAGAAATCCTTCGGGTCGGTCGCCTCTCCGGCGAAGAATATCCTGTCCTCGACCGGTTTGGCTAGGACGGCGCGGCACGAAGCGTGGCCGGGCAGGGCATGGCTGTACGAGCCGCCGATGCCGTCCGCCCCGCGCCAGGCCGAGCCGGCGAGCGGCCGCACCTGCCGGCGGATACCGCTCCCGAGGAGCGCCGCCAGCTCGTCCACCGCAAAGGCGAACGCGGCCGCCAGGCCGGCGCGTTCGAGGCTTTCGGCGCATTCGCCGGCAACGAAGCATTCGATCACCGGCCGCCCGAACGGCATCAGATAATAGCTTCCCGTGGAGCCGGTGTGCGGGTTGCCGAGGAGGTGTTTCTCGGGTTCCAGCCCATGGCCGTCGGCGAGCCCGAGAAACAGCTTGTCGGCGAGTCCGAGCGGCAGCTGGGCTGCGGCATGGCGGCGTTCGTCGATCGCCGGCGTGAAGGCGATGCCGCCGGATGCGAGCACGGCGGTCGACACCGCGACGATCGCGACCTTGGCGACGATGGTCCCGGCCCGGGTTTCGAGCCGCACGTCGCGCCTGCGCAGGTCGATCGCGGTGACCGGCGTCGCCAGCTGCACAGCGATCGGCGGCAGCTGCGCCGCGACCAGCGTGCCATAGCCCTCGCGGACCCGCCAATTGGTGTCGCTCGCCGCCTGATCGTAGGCGAGATAGTCGGCGATCGAGAGGTCCGCGAGGCCGGTGCCGTTGATGTAGCCGCTCAGCGCCTCGATATACCCGTTCCAGCGGCCGCCGGGTTCGAGCGCGTCGGCCGCCCGGTCGCTGGCCGGCGGATTTTGTTCGAAGCGGCGCTGCAACGCCTCCCATGCCTCGCCCGCTTCGTCCTGCTCCGCCGCGCTGAAGCCGAGGCCGCGATATTGGTGCTGCCATGCCGATGGCGTGCGATCGACCGTCAGGCCGCTCGCCTCGGCCACCGCGACGAGCGGGTTGCGCTCGGCGGAATGCAGCCAGCCGCAGCCGAGATCGAGCGGCATGCCGGCGATGGTCTGGGTCCAGGCCCGGCCGCCCACGCGCTGGCTGCCCTCGATCAGGATCGCGCTACGGCCGGCGGCGGCGATCGACCGCGCCGCCGACACCCCGGCGGCGCCCGCGCCGACGATCGCGACGTCAAATTGCTGCGGCATGGCGATGTTCAGCTTTCCTCGATTCTACGCTCGTCTTCGGTGGTCATGGCGATCTCCCGGAAGTCGAGCTCCTCCTGCAGGGTGAGATAGGTGTCGGGGCTGACACGGTGTCGCGCTCGCAGCCCCTCCAGGCATTCCCGCTGGCGATGCACCGCGGCAAGGCCCAGCGCGCGCCTGCGTTCCGCAACGTCTTCGCGCTCGGCGCGGGCGGCGTCGCGCGCCAGTTCGAAGCCATAGCGGAGATGATCCGCATCGACCCCCTCGGCGCCGCGCAGCGAGGCGAGCGCCGCCTCGGCCAGGTCGGCGCGCGCGCCCGACAGTTCGTCGCCGAGACCGTCGTCGCCGTCGAGCTTCAGCAGGCGGACGAGCGGCGCGAGCGTCAGCCCCTGCACGACGAGCGTCGCGAGCACGACGGCGAACGCGGTCAGCACGATCAGGTCGCGTTGCGGGAAGGCGGCGGGAAGCGCGAAGGCGGTGGCCAGCGTGATCAGGCCGCGCATCCCGCACCAGCCAACCAGCACGCCCTGGGCGAGGGTCGCCGGTTCGAAGTCGCCGCGGAGCGCGGTGAACCGCTTCGCGATCCGGTTATAGACGAGCACCCAGATCAGGCGGACGGCGATTACTGCGACGATCACCAGCCCGGCGAACCCGGCCGCCTCGCGCAGCCGATCCGCCGCCATTCCGCCGAGAATGCTGCGCACCTGCATCCCCATCAGCAGGAAGGCGAGCACGTTGAGCAGGAAGACCACCGAGCTCCAGACCGCGAACGAATGCACCCGCATGCGCGGCGACTGGCGCAGCCCGGCCGTCCGCGCGAGCGTCATGGCGAAGGCGACGAGGCAGAGCACCGGCGACAGCCCGATCCGTTCGGCGACGATCCAGACCCCGAAGGTTGTGGCGAACTCGAGCAGGTTGCCGCCAAGCGTGCCGCTGACAAGCGGCGACACGCGCCGGTTGAGCCAGGCCAGCGCGATGCCGAGCAGGATGCCGCCCGGCGCGGCGAGGCTCAGCCGCACCGCCAGCGCGCCGTCGATGCCGCCATGCGCCTGGATCGCGGTGGCCGCGCTGAACAGCAGCAGCGCCAACGCGTCGTTCAGCAGGCTCTCGCCCTTGAGCACGGCGACCGAACGGCGTGGCATGGCGACCGCGCCGAGCACCGCCGTCGCCGCCGCCGCATCCGGCGGCGCGACGATCGCGCCGAGCGCGAGCGCGGCGTAGAGCGGCAGGCCGGCGACGCTCACTCCCAGCCAGGCGACCACGATCGCCGTCAGCAGCACCGCTACCCCCGCCAGCGCCACCAAGGGACGCCACAGCCGCCATACCGCACCGACCGGAAAGTCGAACGCGGCATCGACAAGGGCCGGCGCGATGAAGAGCGCGAGCGCGGTTTCCGGATCGAGCCTGATCAGCGGCGCGCCCGGGATGAGCGCGAGGATCACGCCTGCCGCCGCCAACATGGCCGGATAAGGCAGCGCCAGCCGCCGCGACACCTGCAGAAGCAGGACCGCCGCCACGACCAGGGCGACGAGGCTTTCGAAGAAGCTCATCCGGCCCTCCTAACGGTGCTGCGGCGCGAGGACAATTTGGCGAAGCTGCCCGTCGACGCTCAACCGCTCACCCGGATCGCGTCGCCTGCGCGAACGGCGAGCGCGGCCGCCCCGGCAGAGGAGATCACCGCCCGACCGCGGGAGAAGGCGACCGGCGTCCGCACCGCCCGGAAGCGCGTTATCTCGTTCGTCGAAACGAGCAGCGGCGGACCGGCCGCATCGCCGATCCCGACGCGCAGCGTGCGCGCCTGACGCGCGGTCGCGATCGCGTCACGCGGCGCGGTCATCGTCGGCCCGCCGTCGAAGATGTCGATCAGGCCCGAGGCCTCGAAGCCCTCGCGCGCCAGCATCGCGCGGGCCGCCGCGCCGTCGCGGTGGACCCGGCCGATCGCCTCGCAGGCGTCCCGGTCGATCAGCTCGACATAGATCGGATGGCGCGGCGCGAGATCCAGGATGAACTGGCCGTCGGTCGACATCGCCATGCGATCGGCATCCTCGAACGGGAGGCGGAAGAATTTGGAGGCGACACCCTCCCAGAAGGGCGACCGCCCGGCATCGTCGAACCAGCCGCGCAGCTCCGCCATCACCGTCATCGAAAAGCGCAGCGGATCGGCCCCGATCAGCATGTAGCGGGCGCGCGCGAGAAGGCTGCCGGCACCGCCGCTGCGCCGCTCCGGCCGCAGGAACAGCGACCCGACCTCGGTCCAGCCGGCGCATTCGTTGACGAGTACGAGCGCGCGATGATCGAAGCGGGTGGCGATCGCGGCGGAATATTGGGCGAGCGTCATCACCCGGAACGAGAAATGCGGCCGCTTCAGGCCGACCGCTGCGCGGATGCCGGCGAGCCCCTCGACCCGGCCCGTCTCGCGATCCTCCAGCATCAGCGTGTACCAGGCCTCGGCCGGCGCGACCGTGCCGGCGAAGCTCGCTTCGGCAAGGCCGAGCCGCGCCGCCAGCACCGCCTCGTCGTCGGGCAAGCTGGTGAACCCGCGGCCGGAGAGGACGGCAAGCTCCATCAGCACGGGCAGGTCGGCGCGGGTGGCCGGCCGGACCACCAGCATCAGGCGGCTTTCGCCTCGCGTCGCCTCGCGTCGAGGCACGCCGCTTCGAGCCGTACGGCGACCTCCGCGGCCTCGGCATGCGAAAGGATCAACGGCGGCAGCAACCGGACGCAATTCTCGCCTCCGCCCGCCACGAGCAGTCCCCGGTCGCGGGCGAGGCCCATGAACTCGCGGTTGTTCGGCACGAGCTTGAGACCGATCAGCAGCCCCTTGCCGCGCACGTCGACGATGACGTCCGGGAAACGCGCGGCAAGCGCCGTCAGCCGCTCGACCAGATCGGCGGCGATGCGGCCGGCATGCGCGAGCGTCTCGGGCTTGGCGATCTCGTCGAAGGCGGCGATTGCCACTGCCATGGCCAGCGGGTTGCCGCCGAAGGTCGAGCCATGGACGCCGACCGTCATGCCGCGCGCCGCCGCCCGCGTGGCGAGGCACGCGCCGACCGGAAAGCCGCCGCCCAACGCCTTGGCGATGCACATGATGTCCGGCTCGACCCCGTCGAACCATTGATGCGCGAACAGGCAGCCGGTGCGGCCCATGCCGCTCTGCACCTCGTCGTAGATCAGGAGCACGCCGGCCTCGCTGCATAGGCGGCGGACCCGGGCCAGCCATTCGCCCGAGAGCGCGCGGGCGCCGCCCTCGCCCTGCACCGGCTCGACGATCAGCGCGGCGGTGGTCGGCCTGGCGATCGCTGCCGCGATGCCGTCGGCATCGTCGAGCGAGAGCTGCGCATAGCCTGGCAGGCGCGGCCCGAAGCCGTCGAGATAGGCCGGGTTGCCGGACGCGTTGATCGCCGCATAGGTTCGGCCGTGGAACGAGCCGGCGAAGCCGATCACGTCGATCCGCTCTGGAGAGCCGCCGACCGCGTGGTAGCGGCGCGCCGTCTTGAGCGCGCATTCGATCGACTCGGATCCCGAATT
>CAXTTP010000228.1:0-4816 GCA_964247195.1 uncultured Sphingomonadaceae bacterium | reverse complement strand
CGAAGGGCGCGGCCGACCAATATGTGCTGGATTACGCGCGCAGTTTCGGCGTGCCCGCCGCCGTGTTGCGGATGAGCTGCATCTACGGGCAGCGGCAGATGGGCACCGAGGATCAGGGCTGGGTCGCCCACTTCCTGATCCGCGCGCTCACCGGCGAGCCAATCACGCTTTACGGCGACGGCCACCAGGTCCGCGACATCCTCGACGTCTCGAACGCGGTCGAGGCTTATCTGGCCGCGTGGGCGCGGATCGACATGGTCGCCGGGCGCGCGTTCAATCTCGGCGGCGGGCCCGCCAACGCGGTCAGCCTGCGCCAGCTCCTCGCCCATATCGCCACGCTGGTGGGACGCGAGGTGGCGGTCGACTATGCCGACTGGCGGGCCGGCGACCAGCGTTACTTCGTCGCCGACACCCGCGCCGCCGAAGCCGCGCTCGACCTGGGCGGCAAGGTGCCGTGGCGGGAGGGCGTCGCGGCGCTGGCGCGCTGGCTGGCGGAGGTGCGCGGCATCGTGCTTCCGGATGTGCCGGCCGAGGAGCCGGAGTTCGCGCGCGCGGCCTCGTGACGGGACGGCGGCGGTGATCGCAAGTCCGGGCCATCTGCTGATGACCGCCGATGCCGTCGGCGGAGTATGGCAATATGCGACGGACCTCGCCCGCGGCCTCACCCGTCACGGCTGGCGGACGACGCTCGCGGTGCTCGGGCCGCCCCCGACCACCGCCCAGCGCGCCGCGGCGCGGGCGATTCCCGACCTCGCCCTGATCGAGACCGGCCTGCCGCTCGACTGGCTGGCGCCCGATGAAGCGGCGGTCCGAACCAGCGGAGACGCGGTCGCGGCGATCGCGCGCGATGCCGGCGTCGATCTCGTCCAGCTCAACGCGCCCTCGCTGGCCGCTGCCGCCCGCTATCCGGTACCGGTCGTTGCCGTCGCGCACAGCTGCCTCGCGACCTGGTGGGCGGCGGTACGCGGCGGGCCGGCACCGGAGGATTTCGCGTGGCGGACGGCGCTCGTCGGCGCCGGCCTCGCCGCGGCGGATCGCATCGTCGCGCCGAGCCGCGCCTTCGCCGAAGAAACGATGCGGGCCTACCGCCTACCCGGCCGCCCGCTGGTGGTCCACAACGGCCGGTCACGGCTGCCGCGGGCCGCCACGGCGATGCACGATTTCTGCTTCACCGCCGGTCGGCTCTGGGATGCGGCCAAGAACGTCGTCACGCTCGACCGAATCGCCGGCGGGCTGGCCGTGCCGTTCCGCGCCGCCGGCTCGCTCCGCGGCCCTCATGGCGAGACCGCGCCGCCGCTGTCGCACCTCCACGCGCTAGGCGCGATCGAGGAGGCGGAGGTGGGACGCTGGCTGGCTTCGCGGCCGGTGTTCGTGTCGGCGGCGACCTATGAGCCGTTCGGGCTCGCGGTGCTGGAGGCGGCGGCGGCGGGCTGCGCGCTTATCCTCTCCGACACGCCGACCTTCCGCGAGCTCTGGGACGGCGCCGCGACGTTCGTGGCCGCGCATGACGACGAAGGCTTCACGCGTGCCGCCGAAGCGATCGTCGGCGATACCCAGCTGCGTCTCGTTCTCGGCGAGGCGGCCCGCGCGCGGGCCGGGCGCTACACGCCGGCGGCGATGGCGGCGGCGATGGCGGACGTCTATCGCGGGCTCGGCTGCGTCGCCCAGACCGGGCAAGCGCGCTCCGGCGGCAAGGCGGCGGCGTGAGGATCGTCTATTTCACCCACTCGCTGGCGTCCTGCTGGAACCATGGCAACGCGCACTTCCTGCGCGGCGTGCTGCGCGAACTGATCGCGCGCGGTCATCATGTGCAGGCGTTGGAGCCGGAGGGGGCGTGGAGCCTCGCCAACCTGCTCGCCGACCATGGCGAGGCCGGGCTCGCCGCCTGGCGCAGCGCCTATCCCGAACTCGGTTCCCAGACCTACGATCCCGCCGCGGCGACCGCCGGCCTGGTCGAGAATGCCGATGTCGTTATCGTCCACGAGTGGAACGATCCGGCGCTGGTGGCCGCGATCGGCCGGCGCCGCGCGGAAGGCGGACGCTTCACGCTGCTGTTCCACGATACGCATCACCGCGCCGTCAGCGATCCGGATGCCATCCGTGCCTTCGACCTTTCCGGCTATGACGGGGTGCTAGCCTTCGGCGAGGCGTTGTCGGAGGTCTATCGCCGCTGGGGCTGGGGTGATCGCGTCTCGACCTGGCACGAGGCCGCCGACACACGGCAGTTCCACCCGCCCGCGGTGGAGGGTCCTCGCGAAGGGCTGGTATGGATCGGCAACTGGGGCGAAGGCGAGCGTACCGATGAGCTGGAACGCTTCCTGTTCCGGCCGGCTCAGGCGGCGGGGCTGCCGCTCGACATCTACGGCGTCCGCTACCCCGATACCGCGCTCGCCACGCTTGCGCGCTACGGCGTGCGCTATCATGGCTGGCTAGCCAATGCGCAGGCGCCGGAGGTGTTCGCCGGCGCGCTCGCTACGGTCCACGTCCCGCGGCGCTATTATGCGACGATCCTGCCCGGCATTCCCACCATCCGCATGTTCGAGGCGCTGGCCTGCGGCATCCCGCTGGTGTCCGCGCCATGGGATGACGCCGAGGGGCTGTTCCGCCCCGGCACCGATTATCTCGTCGCGCACGACGGCGACGAGATGACCGCTCATCTGCGCGCGCTCGCCGGCGACGCGGGGTTGCGCGCCGCACTGGTCGCGAGCGGACTGGAAACGATCCGCACCCGCCATAGCTGCGCGCATCGCGCCGACGAGCTGCTCGCCATCCTCGACCGGCTTGGCGCCGCGCCCCGCCTCAGGAGCTTCGCATGAAGATCGCCTTCTACGGGTCCAGCCTGCTTTCCTCCTATTGGAACGGGGCGGCGACCTATTATCGCGGCATCCTGCGCGACCTTGCCGAGCGCGGACATGCCATCACCTTCTACGAGCCCGACGCCTTCGACCGGCAGCAGCATCGGGACATCGATCCGCCGGACTGGGTCCGCTCGGTGGTATATCCGGCGACGATCGAGGCGGTTCGCCGCGTGCTTGCCGAGGCAGCGGACGCCGACGTGGTGGTCAAGGCGAACGGAGTCGGCGTGTTCGACGCCGAGCTCCTCGACGGCATCCTCACCCATGCCGCGCCGGAAGCGATCCGCATCTTCTGGGACGTCGACGCCGCCGCCACGCTCGACGAGATGCGCGGCCAGGCCGACCATCCCGTCCGCCGCGCGCTGCCGCATCTCGACATGGTGCTCACCTATGGCGGCGGCCCGCCGGTGATCGCCGCCTATGAGGGCTTCGGCGCGGCGGCATGCGTGCCGGTCTACAATGCGCTCGATCCGACCACGCATCATCCGGTCGAGCCCGAGCCGCGCTTCGCCGCCGACCTCGCCTTCCTCGGCAACCGGCTGCCGGACCGCGAGACGCGGGTCGAGGAGTTCTTCCTGCGGCCGGCGGCGATGCAGACCGGGCGCAGCTTCCTGATCGGCGGCAATGGCTGGGACGGCAAGGCGATGCCCGGCAACGTGCGGCACCTCGGCCATGTCTATACGCGCGAGCACAACGCCTTCAACTGCACGCCGCTGGCGGTGTTGAACGTCGCGCGCGACAGCATGGCGCATGTCGGCTTCTCGCCGGCGACGCGCGTGTTCGAGGCGGCCGGCGCCGCCGCCTGCCTGATCACCGACGCCTGGGAGGGCATCGAGCAGTTCCTGCAGCCCGACAGCGAGGTGCTGGTCGCCCGCGACGGGCAGGACGTCGCCGAGCATCTCGCCGCGCTCACTCCCGATCGCGCGCGTGCGATCGGCCGGGCGGCGCTCGCCCGCGTGCTCGCCGAGCACACCTATGCAAAGCGTGGCGCTGAGGTCGACACGCTGCTCCGGGCGCACGGCGCGAGGGCGCGCGAGGCGGCATGAAGCTCGTCGTCCTCGGCCTCAGCCTCTCCTCGTCGTGGGGCAACGGCCACGCCACCACCTTCCGCGCGCTGCTCCGCAGCTTCGCCGCGCGCGGCCATGACATCCTGTTCCTGGAGCGCGACGTGCCCTGGTATGCCAGCCAGCGCGACATGGCCGACCCGGACTTCTGCCGTCTCGAATTCTACAGCGACCTCGCCGGGCTGGAGCGGTGGCGCAGCGAGATCGCGCAGGCCGACGCGGTGGTCATCGGCTCCTATGTCCCCGAAGGGGTTGCGGTGGCCGAGTTCGTGCAGGCGCATGCGCGCGGCGTCACCGCCTTCTACGACATCGACACGCCGGTGACGCTCGCCAAGCTCGCGAGCGGCGACTTCGAATATCTCTCGCCCGCGGTGATCCCGCGCTACAACATCTACCTGTCCTTTACTGGCGGCCCGACGCTGGACCTGATCGAGCGCCGCTACGGTGCGCCCGCCGCACGCCCGCTCTACTGTTCGGTCGATCCGGACGCCTATCCGCCGCTTGACGTGCCGAAGCGCTGGGATCTCTCCTATCTCGGCACCTATAGCGCGGATCGCCAGCCGACGCTGGAGCGGCTGCTGATCGGCACCGCCCGGGCGATGCCGGCGAAGCGCTTCGTCGTCACCGGCCCGCAATATCCGGCCGGGATCGACTGGCCGGCGAACGTCGATCGTATCGAGCATCTGCCGCCCGCCGAGCATGCCGGCTTCTACGCCGCATCCCGCTTCACCCTGAACGTCACCCGCGCCGACATGATCCGCGCCGGGTGGTCGCCTTCGGTGCGGCTGTTCGAAGCGGCGTCGTGCGGCATCCCGATCATCTCGGACAGCTGGGATGGGATCGACGAACTGCTCGCGCCGGGACGGGAGATCATCCTGGCGAACGACGCCGCCGCGG
>CAXTTP010000227.1:3660-4818 GCA_964247195.1 uncultured Sphingomonadaceae bacterium | reverse complement strand
CGCCCAAGCCGCAGGCGTCGTGCGCGCTGCCCGCCGCCGACAAGCAGGAGATCCGTACCGACAGCGCCATGGTCAAGAAGGCGCGCGAGGGCGTGATGGAGTTCCTGCTCATCAACCACCCGCTCGACTGTCCGATCTGCGACCAGGGCGGCGAGTGCGACCTGCAGGACCAGAGCCTCGCCTACGGCAAGGGCTTCTCGCGCTTCCACGAAAGCAAGCGCGCGGTCACCGAGAAGTATATGGGTCCGATCGTCAAGACGGTCATGACGCGGTGCATCCAGTGCACGCGCTGCGTCCGCTTCGCCGAGGAGGTCGCCGGCGTCGAGGAGATCGGCGCGATCGGTCGCGGCGAGAACATGCAGATCACGACCTATCTGGAGCATGCCGCGACGAGCGAGCTCAGCGGCAACGTCGTCGATCTCTGCCCGGTCGGCGCGCTCACCTCGAAGCCCTATGCGTTCGAGGCGCGGCCGTGGGAGCTCAAGAAGACGCTCGCGATCGACGTCATGGACGCGGTCGGCACCAACATCCGCCTCGACAGCCGCGGCCGTCAGGTGCTGCGCGCGCTGCCCCGCCTCAACGAGGACGTCAACGAGGAGTGGGCGTCGGACAAGACGCGCCACGCCGTCGACGGACTCGTTCGGCGCCGGCTCGACAAGCCCTATGTCCGGGTCGATGGCAGGCTCCAGCCGGCGACCTGGGAGCAGGCGTTCGCCGCCATCCGCGACGTGAATGCCGGGTCGAGCGTCGCTGCGATCGCCGGCGACCTGGTCGATGCCGAGACGATGTATGCCGCCCGGGCACTCGTCCGCGCGATGGGATCGGACCTGCTGGAGGGCCGCCAGACCGGGCTCGCCTACGACACGTCGAGCCTCGCGGCCGTCAACTTCAACACCACCATCGCCGGGATCGAACGGGCCGACGCGATCCTGCTGGTCGGCACGAACGTCCGCTGGGAGGCGCCGCTGGTCAACACGCGCATCCGCAAGGCGGTGAAGCGGGGCGCCAAGGTCTATGCGATCGGCGAGCCGATCGACCTGACCTATCCGATCGAGTGGCTCGGCAACGATCTGGGCCTGCTCGCCACGCTGCCGGAGGCGGTGACCGAGCTGTTCGGCAAGATCGCGCTGCGACGGCAGCCGAGCGCCCGGCTTGAGG
>CAXTTP010000227.1:0-3650 GCA_964247195.1 uncultured Sphingomonadaceae bacterium | reverse complement strand
GCCGCAGGCGGTGCTGGATGCGTTCGGCAAGGCCGAGCGGCCGGCGGTGATCGTCGGCGGTGGGGCGCTCAAGGCGGATGGCGCGCAGGCCGCGAGCCTCGCGCTGGTGAACGGTCTGAACCTCGTCCGCGACGGCTGGAACGGCTACAACGTGCTGCACTTCTCGGCGGCTCGGATGGCCGGGCTGATGCTGGGCTACGCGCAGCCGGGCGGGATCGCGACGGTCGCGGCGAAGGCGCCGAAGCTGCTCTTCCTGCTCGGCGCCGACGAGGTCGACTTCGGTCGGTTCGGCGGCAGCTTCAAGGTCTATGTCGGCCATCACGGTGAAGCCGGCGCCGCCGCGGCGGACGTCATCCTGCCGGCAGCCGCCTACAGCGAGAAGCCAGGCACCTATGTGAACCTGGAGGGGCGCGTGCAGCGCGGCGAGCGGGCGGTGTTCCCGCCGGGCGACGCCCGCGACGACTGGTCGATCTTCCGCGCGCTCTCGGCCGTGCTCGGCCATAGCCTACCGTTCGACAGCTTCGATGCCGTGCGCAAGGCGATGGCGGCCGAAGTGCCGGCGCTGGGGCAGGAGGGTCTCGCCCGCTTCGACTGGGCGCCGCCGGCACTCGCCGCCGTCGCGCCGTCCGGGTCGGTGGGCTATCCGATCAAGGATTTCTATCTGACCAACCCGATCGCGCGCGCCAGCGAGACGATGCAACGCTGCTCGGCCGAGCTGATCCACGGCGACAGCTTCGCGGAGGCGGCGGAGTGACTGCCTTCTTCCAGGCGCATCTGGGCTACGGCTTCGGCTGGTTCCTCGCCAATCTGATCCTGATCCTGCTGATCGCCCTCCCGCTGATGCTGGCGGTGGCGATGATCATCTATCTCGACCGCAAGATCTGGGCGGCGATGGCGCTCCGGCGCGGACCCAACGTGGTCGGCCCGTTCGGGCTCCTCCAGAGTTTCGCCGACGGGCTGAAGGTGTTCCTGAAGGAGACCATCGTTCCGTCGAGCGCGAACCCGGGGCTGTTCCTGATGGCGCCGATTCTCACGTTCACGGTGGCGCTGGTCGCCTGGGCGGTGATCCCGTTCGGGCCGAACATGGTGCTCGCCAACATCAATGTCGGGTTGCTCTACATCCTCGCGATGTCGTCGCTCGGTGTCTACGGGATCATCATCGCCGGCTGGTCGTCCAACTCCAAATATCCGTTCTTCTCGGCGCTGCGTGCGGCGGCGCAGATGGTCAGCTACGAGGTCTCGATCGGGTTCGTGCTGATCTCGGTCGTGCTGTGGGCGGGCACGTTCAACCTCTCGGCCATCATCGATGCGCAGCGCGCCCACGTCTTCGGCTTCATCAACGCGTTCGGCTTCAACCCGCTGTTGTTCCCGATGGCGGTGGTGTTCCTGATCTCGTCGATGGCCGAGACCGCGCGCGCGCCGTTCGACCTCACCGAGGCGGAGAGCGAGCTCGTCGCCGGATACCAGACCGAATATTCGTCGATGAGCTTCGCGCTGTTCTGGCTCGGCGAATATGGCAACGTCATCCTGATGTGCGCGCTGAACGCCATCCTGTTCTGGGGTGGCTGGCTGCCTCCGGTCGACTGGGCGCCGCTCTACGCGGTGCCGGGGATATTCTGGTTTTTCGGCAAGACCCTGTTCTTCTTCTTCGTCTTCTCCTGGGTGAAGGCGACGGTGCCGCGCTACCGCTACGACCAGCTGATGCGGCTTGGTTGGAAGATCTTCCTGCCGCTGTCGCTGTTCTGGGTGTTCCTCGTGTCCGGGTATCTGATGCTTACCCGCTATGGAGTTTAGGCAGATGGGCCTCGCGCACATCGTCAAGTCATTCACGCTGTGGGAGTTCGTGAAGGCGCACGCGCTCACGCTCAAATATTTCTTCAAGCCCAAGGCGACGATCAACTACCCGTACGAGCGCAACCCGCTCAGCCCGCGTTTTCGCGGCGAGCATGCGCTGCGCCGCTATCCGAACGGCGAGGAGCGCTGCATCGCCTGCAAGCTGTGCGAGGCGGTCTGCCCGGCGCTCGCGATCACGATCGAGGCCGAGCCGCGCGACGACGGCAGCCGCCGGACGACCCGCTACGACATCGACATGACCAAGTGCATCTTTTGCGGCCTCTGCCAGGAAGCATGCCCGGTCGATGCCATCGTCGAGGGGCCGAACCTCGAATATTCGACCGAGACGCGCGAGGAGCTGATCTACGACAAGGCCAAGCTGCTGGCGAATGGTGACCGGTGGGAGCGCGTGCTCGCCGCCAACCTTGCCGCCGATGCACCCTACCGTTAAGCCGCCCACCGACTCCTCTCGGGACCTGCAGACATCGTGATCCAGACGATCGCCTTCTACCTGTTCGCGACGCTCGTCATCGCATCCGGCGCGCTGACGATCCTGTCGCGCAACCCGGTGCACAGCGTGCTGTGGCTGATCCTCGCCTTCTTCAACGGCGCCGGGCTGATGCTGCTGGTCGGCGCCGAGTTCATCGCGATGCTGCTAGTGATCGTCTATGTCGGCGCGGTCGCGGTGCTGTTCCTGTTCGTCGTGATGATGCTCGACATCGACTTCGCGGAGATGCGCGCCGGACTCTCGCGCTACCTGCCGGCCGGCTTGCTCGTGGCGGTGATCCTGCTCGGCGAGATCATCGGCGTCGCGGTCCCGGCGCTCAAGGCCGGCGGCGTGGCGCTGCGCGCCGGCGTCGCCCCCAACCCCGCCGAGGTGCCGAACATCCAGGCGATCGGCACGCTGCTCTACACGCGCTACCTCTACATCTTCGAGGGGTCTGGCCTCGTGCTGCTGGTTGCGATGATCGGCGCGATCGTGCTCACCCACCGCGCGCGGGGCGGCGTGAAGGGCCAGAATATCGACCGGCAGAACCGCCGGCGGCCGGAAGAGGCGGTGCGCAACCTCGACCCGGCGGTGGGCGCGGGGATGACGCTGTGATCGGCATCCAGCACTTCCTCACCGTCTCGGCGATCCTGTTCGTGATGGGGGTGCTCGGCATCTTCATCAACCGCAAGAACGTCATCATCATCCTGATGGCGATCGAGCTGATCCTGCTGTCGGTGAACATCAACCTCGTCGCCTTCTCCGCCTATCTCGGCGATCTCGTCGGCCAGATCTTCGCGATGTTCGTGCTGACGGTGGCGGCCGGCGAGGCGGCGATCGGGCTCGCCATCCTGGTCATCTACTTCCGCGACCGCGGCACCATCGCCGTCGACGACATCAACCGGATGAAGGGCTGACACCCGCGTGATCCAGCTCCTCGTCTTCCTGCCGCTGTTCGCTGCGGTGATTGCGGGCCTCGGCAACCGGCTGATCGGCAACACCGCCGCCAAGCTGGTGACGACGGGCGCACTGTTCGTCTCGTGCGCGCTGGCCTGGCCGATCTTCGCCGGCTACCTCTCCGGCGCGAGCACTGCGCGGGTGGTGCCGGTGCTGAACTGGATCTCTTCCGGGGACCTGCAGGTTGCTTGGGCGCTCCGCGTCGACGCGCTGACGTCGGTGATGCTGGTGGTGGTGACGACGGTCTCGGCGCTCGTCCACCTCTACAGCTGGGGCTATATGGACGAGGATCCGGACCAGCCGCGCTTCTTCGCCTACCTGTCGCTGTTCACCTTCGCGATGCTGATGCTGGTGACGAGCGACAATCTCGTCC
>CAXTTP010000226.1:0-4831 GCA_964247195.1 uncultured Sphingomonadaceae bacterium | reverse complement strand
GCCTGCCCGCCACCAGCCGGCCGTGCAGCCGCACGCCGCCGGCCGCGATCGAGCGCAGCCGCGGCCAGCCGGCGGTCACGGCGATGCCGATCTCCGCCCAGTCGGCGGTAAGGTCGGGCGCGCGCGGATCGCCGATCGAGATGTCCTCGAGCCGCTGGCTGGTCAGCCCGAAGCGGGTGATGCGGTAGCGCGCCGGCACCTTGCGCGCGGCGAGCGCGCGATCGACATAGTCGCGCGCGATCGGCTCGCGCTCGCTCCACAGGAGAGCGATCGCGCCGCACAGCGCGACCGCGCCCGCCGCCGCCACGATCGATCGTCTTCGTGGCCGCACCGCGTCTCGCTCCATCCGCTCCAGCCTAGCAGCCTGCGACCTCAGATCAATTCGGCGATCGCCGGTTCAATTTCCGCCGCGCAGGCCCTAGACCGTTGCCGATGAACGATGCCGGCACGGATGCGAGCGGCCACCGCGGGCGACTTCGCAAGCGCCTCGCCGAAGGCGGGCCGGATGCGCTGCTCGATCACGAGCTCGTCGAATATCTGCTGGCGCTCGCCATCCCGCGCCGCGACACCAAGCCGCTCGCGCGCCGCCTGCTCGCCGAATTCGGCAGCTTCGGCGGGCTGCTCGCCGCCGATCCCGAGGCGCTGGCGCGATCGGGCGGACTGTCCGAGGGCAGCATCGCCGCACTCAAGATCGCCGAGGCGGCGGCGCTCCGCCTGCTGCGCAGCAAGGTCACCGAGGCGCCGGTGCTGTCGAACTGGCAGGCGCTGATCGACTATCTCCACGCCGACATGGCGCATCGCAAGATCGAGCGCGTACGCGTGCTCCACCTCAACAGCTCGAACCGGCTGATCCGCGACGAGCTCGTCTCCGAGGGATCGATCGACCAATCGGCGGTCTACGTCCGCGAGGTAATCCGCCGCGCAATCGACCTCGGCACCGCCGCGCTGATCCTCGTCCACAACCATCCGAGCGGCGACTCCAAGCCGAGCCGCCAGGACATCGCCATCACCCGCGACATTATCGATGCCGGCCGCCATCTCGGCATCACTGTCCACGACCATGTCGTGATCGGCGCCGCCGGCCCCAGCAGCATGCGCAGCCTCGGCCTCCTGTAGCGCGCGGCGGTCCGCGCCGGCGGTCGGTGGCGAGGAGGTTCCAGATGGCCCGGATCGGGGCATAGGCCGTCGGGCGGCTCGATTGATGCAGCCCGCGGCCTCTGCTACCGCCGCCGCCTGCTAGAGGTGAGCAAAGCCGCATGATCCCCCGCTATTCGCGGCCCGCGATGGTCGCCATCTGGGCGCCCGAGACGAAATTCCGAATCTGGTTCGAAATCGAGGCGCACGCCACCGATGCGCTGGCCGAGCTGGGCGTGGTGCCGCGGGAAGCGGCGGCGGCGATCTGGGAGAAGGGCGCGTTCGAGGTCGATCGCATCGATGCGATCGAGGCCGAGGTGAAGCACGACGTCATCGCCTTTCTCACCAACGTCGCCGAGCATGTCGGCGAGCCGGCGCGCTTCATGCACCAGGGAATGACGAGCTCGGACGTGCTCGACACCTGCCTCGCCGTACAGCTCGCCCGCGCCACCGACATCCTGCTTGCCGATCTCGATGCCCTGCTCGACGTGCTGAAGCGGCGCGCCTACGAGCACAGGCTGACGCCCACGATCGGCCGCAGCCACGGCATCCATGCCGAGCCGGTGACGTTCGGGCTCAAGCTCGCCCAGGCTTATGCCGAGTTCGCGCGCAACCGCGCCCGGCTCGTCGCGGCGCGCGCCGACATCGCCACCTGCGCGATCTCGGGCGCGGTCGGCACCTTTGCCAACATCGACCCGGCGGTCGAGGCGCATGTCGCCGCAAAGATGGGGCTCGCGGTCGAGCCGGTGTCGACGCAGGTGATCCCGCGCGATCGCCATGCGATGTATTTCGCGACGCTCGGCGTGATCGCCTCCTCGATCGAGCGGCTCGCCACCGAGGTCCGCCACCTCCAGCGCACCGAGGTGCTGGAGGCGGAGGAATATTTCGCGCCGGGGCAGAAAGGCTCGTCGGCGATGCCGCACAAGCGCAACCCGGTGCTGACCGAGAACCTGACCGGCCTTGCCCGGATGGTGCGCGGCTACGTCACGCCGGCGCTGGAGAACGTTGCCCTCTGGCACGAGCGCGACATCAGCCACTCCTCGGTCGAGCGCTATATCGGCCCCGACGCGACGATCACGCTCGATTTCGCGCTCGCCCGGCTGACCGGGGTGATGGACCGGCTGGTCGTCTATCCCGAACGGATGCAGAAGAACCTCGATCGGATGGGCGGCCTCGTCCACTCGCAGCGCGTGCTGCTGGCGCTGACCCAGGCCGGCGTGAGCCGCGAGGATTCGTACCGGCTGGTCCAGCGCAACGCGATGAAGGTCTGGGATTCGGACGGCGCGCTGTCGCTGCTCGACCTGCTCAAGGCCGATCCCGAAGTGAGCGCGCGGCTTTCGCCTGAGGAGATCGAGGACAAGTTCGACCTCGGCTATCACCTCAAGCATGTCGACACGATCTTCGCCCGGGTATTCGACGAGTGAACGGCGCGCGCGCCCGGCTGCGCGCGGCGACCGCCGCGGATCATGACCGGCTAGACGGCCTGTTCGGCCGCTTCGACCTCGGCGACGCGGGCGATTACGGCCAGTTCCTCGCCGCGCACGCGAGCGCGATCGGCGCGGTGGAAGCCGCCCTCGATGGCGCGGGCATGACGCGGCTGCTGCCCGACTGGCCGTCACGCCGGCGCGGCGCGCTGGTCCTCGCGGATCTCGCCGCGCTGGGCGTGCCTGCGGTCGCCGCGCTGCCGCCGCCCGCAATCGCCGACGACGCCGCGGCCTGGGGAGCGGCCTATGTCGTCGAGGGGTCGCGGCTGGGCGGCGCGCTGCTCGCCCGGCAGGTCGCGGCCGGTCTTCCCGCGAGCTATCTCGCCGCGCCGCAGCCGAAGGGAGCATGGCGCGAATTCCTGGTCGCGCTCGACGCCGCGATCGTTTCGGAAGAACAATATGTTCGCGCAACTGCGGGAGCATGCGCTACTTTCGACCTCTTCGAGGCCGCCGTGCGGCTGCAGCTGGAGCGGGGCGGCGGGTGAACGGCGACGGCGCAGCGAAGGTCGACCTGACGAATTGCGATCGCGAGCCCATCCACGTCCTCGGATCGATCCAGCCGTTCGGCTTCCTGCTGGCGCTATCGTCCGACTGGCTGATCGCGCGCGTCTCGGCGAATGTCGCCGACTTCCTCGGTCGCGATGCCGCAGCCCTGATCGGCTGCCCGCTGGCCGAGCTGTTGGCGGCGGAGGCGGTGCACGCGATCCGCAACCGGATGACGCTGCTGCGCGGCGAGAATGCGGTCGAGCGGCTGATGGCGCAGGATCTGCTCGGCGACGGCCGGCTGTTCGATCTCGCGCTCCATTTCTCCGCCGGACAGGTGGTGATCGAAGCCGAACCGGCGCAGGCCGAACGCGCCGATGCCGCCGGGACCGTCCGCGGCATGATGGGCCGCCTCGACCAGGCGCCGACGATGGACGCGCTGTTCCGCGAAGGTGCGCGGCAGGTCCGTGCGCTCACCGGCTTCGATCGGGTGATGGTCTATCGCTTCGACGAGGCGGGATCGGGCGAGGTCGTCGGCGAGGCGGTGCGGCCCGGTATCGGCAGCTTCCTGGGGCTGCACTATCCGGCGTCGGACATCCCCGCGCAGGCGCGCCTGCTCTATGTTCGGAACCTGTTCCGGATCATCGCCGACGTCGCCGCGCCACCGGTGCCGATCGTGCCCGCGCAGGACGAGCATGGCGCGCCGCTCGACCTGTCGCTGTCGATCCTGCGTTCGGTCTCGCCGATCCATATCGAATATCTCACCAACATGGGGGTCGCCGCGTCGCTGTCGATCTCGATCGTCATCGAGGGAAGGCTGTGGGGCCTGTTCGCCTGCCATCATTATGCGCCGCGGCTGCCGAGCCTGGAGCGGCGCTCGCTGGCCGAGCTGTTCGGGCAGATGTTCGCGGTGAAACTCGAAAGCCGCGAGCGCCAGGCAGCGGCCGACTATGCCCTCAACGGCCGGATCGTCGCCGACCGCCTGCTCGCCTCGGTCGCGGGCGACGCCTCGCTGCTCGACGATCCGGCCTGGCTCGGCGAGATGCTCGATGCCGCCATCGCGGCCGACGGGGTGGGCGTCTACATCAACGGCCGCGTCGCCTTGTCCGGGCTCGCTCCCGACGAGACGGCGTTCCGGGCGATCGTCGCCGGGCTCAACGGCACCGCCGCCGGCCGGGCCTATGCGACCGACCGGATCGCCGATCTGGTGCCGGGCGCCGAGTCCCATGCCGGCGTCGCCGCCGGGCTGCTCGCCATGCCGATCTCGCGCCGACCGCGCGACTATGTGGTGCTGTTCCGGCAGGAGCTGATCCAGTCGGTGCGCTGGGCCGGCGATCCCCACAAGCCGACCGAGTTCGGCCCGAACGGCCCGCGGCTGAGCCCGCGCAAGAGCTTCGAGACCTGGTCGGAGCTGGTCCGCGGGCGATCGCGGCCGTTCACCCCAGCCGAGGTCCGCGTCGCGGACACGCTGCGCGCGACGCTCGTCGAAGTCGTGCTGCGCCTCTCCGACGAAGCTCATGTCGAGCGCCAGATCGCGGCCGAGCGGCAGGAGCTGCTCATCGCCGAGCTCAACCACCGCGTCCGCAACATCCTGAGCCTGATCCGCGGCCTGGTCCGCCAGACCAAGTCGCCGTCGGGATCGACTGCGGACTATGTGCGCGAACTCGACGGCCGCATCCATGCGCTCGCCCGCGCGCACAACCAGATCACCAGCGACAACTGGGGCCCCG
>CAXTTP010000225.1:1103-4836 GCA_964247195.1 uncultured Sphingomonadaceae bacterium | reverse complement strand
CCGCCACCTGATCAACGAGGCGAAGGTCGACGACAGCATCCTCGAGGACGACAGCGCGCCCGATCCGCGCTTCAAGGCGACCGCCGACGAGCTGAAGAAGCAGGGTGTCGACGACTTCCAGCTGCGCTACGCGGTGCAGACGATCCAGCGACTCGGCAAGCCGGCGGCGCTCGCCGCCGCTGCGCCGCCGCTGGCGATTCCCGCGAAGCCGAGGCCGAAGCAGCGCTGACCAGGGCGGTCGGCCGGGACGTGACCGCCTTCGCCAAAGCGCGGCTGCTCGCGCTCGTCGTGCCGGCGGCGCTGCTCGCCGGCGCGCTCGGATCGCAATATATCGGCGGGCTCTATCCGTGCGAGATGTGCCACTGGCAGCGCTGGCCGCATTATGCCGCGCTGGTCGTGGCGATCGCCGCCTTTGCCGCCGGGAGCGCGCGGGCGGCGCGGCCGCTCGTGCTGCTCGCCGCCGTGCTGATCATGGCCAGCGGCGCGATCGGCCTGTTCCATGCCGGCGTCGAATATGGCTGGTGGAAGGGGCTCACCCGCTGCGCCGCGGTCGCGACGTCTGGCTCCAGCGCCGACATCCTCAAGGAGATCATGGCGACGCCGATGATCCGTTGCGACGAGGCGCAGTGGAAGCTGTTCGGCATCAGCCTCGCCGGCTACAACGCTATCTTGTCGCTCGGCTTCGGATCGGCGATCATCGCCTTATGCCTGAAGCGCCCCCGTTGACCCGCCCCGCACCCGGCGTCGCCGCGATGATTCGTGTCGACCAGGCCGGCGAATATGGCGCGACCCGTATCTATGCCGGCCAGCTGGCGGTGATGGGCGATCGCGGCCGCGCCGCCCGCCTGATCGCCGGCATGGCCGCGCAGGAGGCGAGCCACCGCGCCCGCTTCGACGCAATGATCGTCGAGCGCGGCGTCCGCCCGACCCTGCTCCAGCCGTTTTGGAACGTCGCCGGTTTTGCGCTGGGTGCCGCGACGGCGCTGATCGGGCCGGAGGCGGCGATGGCCTGCACCGTTGCCGTCGAGACCGAGATCGATCGCCATTATGGCGACCAGCTCGACGAGCTCGGCGAAGCCGAGCCGGCGCTCGCCGCCACCATCGCCGAGTTCCGCGCCGAAGAGGTCGAGCATCACGATACCGCGCTCGCGCATGGCGCCGCGGGCGCCCCGGCCTATATGCTGATGAGCGGTGCGATCCGCCTCGGCTGCCGCCTGGCGATCGCGCTGTCGAAACGGATCTGATCGGACGTGCGTTCGATCGAGGATCACCGGATGGAGAGGAATGCGATGAAGCTCGTCAGCCGGATCATGGTCGCGATGGCGCTCGCGCTTGCCGCCTGCGTCGGTGCGCTGCTGTCGGCGGCACCCGCCACGGCTCAGGGCAGCGACCGCCTGCTCACGGTCTTCGGCAACGATCCCTGCCCGCGCGATACGATCTGCGTGCGCGCGCCCGAGAGCGAGCGCTATCGCATCCCGAAGGTGCTGCGCGGCGACACGGGCGCGGCGCTGGCCGAGCGCTGGGGCGATCGCGCTCGCCAGCTCGAATATGTCGGCCAGTCCGGCATCCAGAGCTGCTCCACGGTCGGCCCGGGCGGTGCCAGCGGCTGCTACAGCCAGCTCGTCCGCCAGCAGCGCGACGAGCAGCGCGCCGCCGGCAAGGACCCGACCATCCCGCTGAAACTGCCCTGACCGGCCGCTTCGTTCAGGCGCGCGCAAACCGCCGGCTGGTGAAAACGGGCGTCCGCAAATGACAAGGTCTTGATGCCGTGCAGCTTCGCTTTCCGATCGTCGCCGTCCTATTTGCGCTCGCTGCCACCCCCAGCCTCGCCCAGAACGACGCCGCGCCGGCCGCTGCGGCGCCGGCCGACGACTCGCCGGAGCCGCGCATGGCCTCGCTGATCGTGTTCGGCAACGATGCCTGTCCGCGCAGCAACGACCAGGAGATCGTCGTCTGCGCGCGGCTGCCCGAAGCCGAGCGCTACCGCATTCCGAAGCGTTTCCGCGGCAAGCGATCCGCCGACGCGCCCGCCCCCGACAGCTGGACCAATCGCGTCAGCACGCTCGAATCGGTCAGCCGCGAGGGCCTGCCGAACAGTTGCTCGGTCGTGGGATCGGGTGGCCAGACCGGCTGTTTCCAGCAGTTTCTCCACCAGGCCTATCAGGACAGGCATCAGCCCAAGGTCGGGGATACGGACGAAGCTCCCTGAGGGGAGGCATCGCGGGTAATGCGTTTCACCGCCAGCAGGGAGGTCAGGGCGATGAGCATCCACGTCTACAAGGTCGTCGAGATCGTCGGCAGTTCGCCGGCCAGCATCGATGCCGCGATCCACAACGCGATCGAGCGGGCAAGCCGGACTATCCGCAACATCGGCTGGTTCGAAGTGACCGACACGCGCGGCCATGTCGCCGACGGCGCCGTCTCGCACTTCCAGGTGACGCTGAAGATCGGCTTCACGCTCGACGAATGATCGACAGGGCGGCGCCTGCGCGGCAGACTGTTCCGACCGCCCACGTTGGTCGGGGGACACGCACATGACGGCAGCGGCGACGTTCGGCACGCCCGCGCAGGAGCGCGGAGATCGCGCCTTTCTCGGCCATCCCAAGGGGCTCGGCTTTCTCGCCGCCTGCGAGGGATTCGAGCGCTTCTCGTTCTACGGCATGCAGACGCTGCTGGTGCTCTACATGGTCGACCGGTTGCTGTTGCCCGGCCACGTCGAGAATGTCGCCGGCTTCGCCGGTTTCCGCAGCTTCCTCGAAGGGATGTACGGGCCGCTCGCTCCCCAGCCGCTCGCCTCGGCGATCTTCGGCATCTACGCCGGCTTCGTCTATTTCACGCCGCTCCTCGGCGGGCTGATCGCCGATCGCCTGCTCGGCAAGCGCCGCACCGTCCTGCTCGGCGGCGTGCTGATGGCGGCAGGCCACTTCCTGATGGCGTTCGACGTCTCGTTCCTGGTCGCGCTTGCCTGCCTCATCGTCGGCACCGGCTGCTTCAAAGGCAACATCTCGGCGCAGGTCGGAAGTCTCTACGCGCCTGCCGACCTCCGCCGGTCCGACGCCTTCCAGATCTTCATGCTCACGGTACAGATTTCGGTCGTGGCGGCGCCGCTGGTCTGCGGCACGCTCGGCGAGGTCTATGGCTGGCATTACGGCTTCGCCTCCGCCGGTGTCGGCATGCTGATCGCGCTAGCCATCTACATCGCCGGCGGATGCTGGCTGCCGGTGGACGTGCGCGCGGTACGCGGCCCGCGCGCGAGGCTCGCTCCCGGCGAGGGCGCGACGATCGCGGTGCTGGTCGCACTCGTGCCAGTGCTGGCGCTCTGCCTCGTCACCAACCAGGAGATCTTCAACGCCTATCTGGTCTGGGGCGAGAAGACCTATGATTTCGTCCTGTTCGACCACACGCTCCCGACCACCTGGCTGGTGACGCTAGACGCGAGCCTGAGCTTCGCGACGATGATCGGCGTGCTTGCCTTCTGGCGGCTGTGGGCGCGCCGCTTCGCCGAGCCGGACGAGATCACGAAGGTCGCGCTCGGCACCGCCATCATCCTCCTCGGCACGCTCGTGCTCGCCGCCGCCTCTGCCCGCGCCGAAACCACGGGCGGACGGGTCAGCCTCGGCTGGGCGGTGGCGTTTCATGCGATCAACAGCATCGGCTTCTCGAACATCGTGCCGGTCCTGCTCGCGCTCTATGCCCGCGCCTCACCCAAGGCGATGCTGGGAACGATGCTCGG
>CAXTTP010000225.1:0-1093 GCA_964247195.1 uncultured Sphingomonadaceae bacterium | reverse complement strand
GCGCCAACAATCTCGTCGGCTATCTCGGCGGGCTGCTCGACCGCATGCCGGCGACCCGCTTCTGGCTGCTCCACGCCGGCATCACCGGCGCCGGCCTCGTGCTGGTGCTCGTAATCCGTGCCCTCTTCCACCGCCGGCTTGCACCGACCAGCGATCCGGAAGCCGCGGCAGGTTGAGATTGCGCACGGCGCCATAGGAACATATACTGAACGCATGGCACGGCTCGACACCCGCGAAAAGCTTGCGATCCTTGCCGATGCGGCGAAATACGATGCGTCCTGCGCGTCCTCCGGCACCGTCAAGCGATCGTCGGAGGGCAAGACGAGCGGCATCGGGTCGACCGAGGGAATGGGCATCTGCCATGCCTATGCGCCGGACGGCCGCTGCATCTCGCTCCTCAAGATCCTGCTGACCAACAGCTGCATCTTCGATTGCCATTATTGCATCAACCGCAAGAGCTCGAACGTCCGTCGGGCCCGCTTCTCGGCGGACGAAGTGGTGCAGCTCACGCTGGCTTTCTACCGGCGCAACTATATCGAGGGGCTGTTCCTGTCCTCGGGCATCATCCGCTCGTCCGACTATACGATGGAGCAGATCGTCGAGGTCGCGCGGTCGCTGCGCGAGGATCACGGCTTCCGCGGCTACATCCACCTCAAGACCATCCCCGATGCCGATCCCGGGCTGCTGGCGCTGGCCGGACGCCATGCCGACCGGCTCTCGATCAACGTCGAGTTGCCGACCGAACACGGGCTTGCCCGGCTCGCGCCGGAAAAGTCGGCTACGCGGATTCGCGGCGCGATGGGCGGGCTCAAGACCGCGATCGAGGATGGGCGGGATGCGACCCGCCGCTACCGCTCCGCGCCCAAGTTCGCGCCCGCCGGCCAGTCGACGCAGATGATCGTCGGCGCCGACAGCGCGAACGACGGCGAGATCGTCGCAGCGGCGAGCAGCCTCTATGATCGCTACGCGCTCCGCCGCGTCTATTATTCCGCGTTCAGCCCGATCCCGGACGCGAGCGCGATCCTGCCGCTGCAGCGGCCGCCGCTGATGCGCGAGCACCGGCTCTACCAGGCCGACTGGCTGATGCGCTTCT
>CAXTTP010000224.1:0-4933 GCA_964247195.1 uncultured Sphingomonadaceae bacterium | reverse complement strand
CGAGCTGAACACGTCGGCGGCGTAGGCGATCTCCAGCGTCACGGGATCGGCGGAGCGCCCGGCAGCCACCTCGACGTTGGCAGGCGTGCGCTCGGGTAGCGGCGGCTCGACCCGCGCTGCCGATGCAGCGTCCAGCGCCAGTGCCAGAAGGAGAACTTGCCCCGCCATGCCCCCTTGCCACGATGCTCATTTCCGTCCGCGCCGCCGGGTACAGGCTCGGCGGTAACACGTTATCGACCGAGACCGGCGTATGAAGATGCCGAATGCGGGATTGCGTTGCCATTATGTGCTGTTGAAGCGATGTTGGCCAGCTAATCGGCGCGGGACGGTGCGCAAACGCCTGAATGTCTCAACCTTCGGGTAGAGCCGGTCCTCACCGCCATGCCCCGCCCGCCTCTAGAAGGCCGCGGTTGCATTCAGCGACAGATAGCGCGTCCACCGCCCGGCGGGTGCATTCGGTGCTTCCCGGAGGAACCGCCCCTTCGCCAGCAGCACGGCATCCGCCTCCAGGCGCAGCCAGGACGTCACGACACGCCGAACGCGACCATCTAACTGGGTGCCGGCGAACCGTCCGGCGGAGCCGCTGACGGCACGAACACCGGTCGACGAGAAGCTGTCCTCCCGGGACGCCGGCCACATCGCGTGGAGCGTGGCCGTCAGGTCGGTGCGTTTGCCGGGTGCGGTCTCGAACCGCACACCGGCGCTGATGAGGTTGCTGCGTGAGATCGCGCTGTAAAGGCCCGTCGGCGCAAGATCCGCACGGCGCATGCCGAACAGCGTGTCGAACCGGCCATAGGCGTCACCGTTCCCGTCGCCGCTGGCATGATCATATTCGAGCGACATGCGGGTCTTCCAGGGATCGGTCAGGGTATATCCCGCATCGACATGGACAAACCAGGCGCGGACATCCAGCTGCCGCGCCGTCGGCGCAAGACTGGCGGACACATGCCCTCGCTGGCCGATCACCTCCAGCTCGCCGTCGATGTGCGCGGGTGCCGGATCACGGATGAGCCGAAGGCTGGCGGTATCGAGCGAGCGGTCGCGCGTCGGCCTGCCTGCCGTGTCACGCTCGCCGAGGTGGAAGTACGATCCTTCGACCGAAATCGGCCCGATCGCCTGCGTTCGGTCGATCAGCCCGCCCCACAATATGAGGTCGAAGCCCTCATGATCGAACGCCACGGCATTGCGGCGTACTTGGCCGAGATCGTCCGGGCGCCGCTGTTGCGGCAGCGTGTAGATCAGCGTGGCATTCCAGCCCTTCCGCCAGGAGAGATCCGCCCTGACGCCGGTGAAACCGTTGGTCGTATTCCGATAGTCATCGGCCGCGATTAGGCGCCGCGACCCGAGGCCCATCAAGAAACGCCCGGCCGCGATCGTCGCGCTGCTGCCCGTGCCCAACAGATCGGGTGCTTTCGCCTCGACGAACGCCTGCACGGGTTCGAACGCGTTCACCTCCGCCGTGGAGACCGGCGTGCCGCGATCGTCGCCATAGACGCGGCTGTCCCACAGCTCCGCCACAAACCGCACGGGGCCATTGCGATACTGCGCCATGAGCGTGGTGCGCAGGTTGATCAGCTCGCTCGCCTTGTCGAAGCCGGTCCGGGCCTGGCCGTCGATCGCCTCGACCCGCAGACGCGTGGTGCCCGCCAGCGAGAAGCCGTCGGGCGATGCGGTCTGCGCGGCCGCTGGCATCGCCCAGCACGAGACTCCGAGCGCCACACTCCAGCACCCGATGCGCATCAACCGATCAGCCCCGAACAATGCAGAACGACGCTGGCAGCCGAAGCGTCGGCCAGGGTCACGAGGACACTGGCGCGCAGCACGAACATCGCAACGATCGCTCCTGCCGTCAGCAGCGCTGCCCACGGATCGATGCTGACCAGCACTGGCGCATCGAAGCGGACCAGACCCAAAGCGATCACCGTCGCCTGACGGAACAGCGTGTGTAGCGCGAACCAGATCGCGAGGTTCAGGATCACGCCGACCACCGCCGCCGTGATCGCCGACAATGCACCCGCGACCGCGGCATTGCCCCGCAACCGCTCGATGAACGGCGCACCGAGGAAGATCCACAGGAAGCTCGGCGCGAACGTCACCCAGGTCGCCAGCAAGCCGCCGAGCGTCCCCGCCAGAAGCGGCAACAGGGCGCCCGGATCGCGGTAGGCACCGAGGAACGCGACGAACTGGAGCACCATGACCAGCGGCCCCGGTGTCGTCTCCGCCATTCCGAGGCCATCGAGCATTTCGCGGGGGGTCAACCAGCCGTAGCTCTCGACTGCCTGCTGCGCGACATAAGCGAGCACCGCATAGGCCCCGCCGAAGGTCACCATCGCCGTCGTCGAGAAGAAGGTGGCGATCCGGCTGAACACGTCGTCGCGACCAAGCGCGATCAGCAGCACCGCGACCGGAAGCAGCCACACCGCCAGCCAGATCAGCGCCGTGTGCAGCGTCTCACGCCATGTCGGCCGCGCATGCGTCGGCAAATCCTCGCCGAGCAGCGTATCGGCATCGGCAACAACAGCGCCCTTCGATGCACCGTGGCCGCCCCCACGAAACGCCGCATAGCCGCGGCGACCGGCCCACCAGCCGATCAGGCCGGCACCGAAGACGATCGCTGGAAACGGTACGCCAAGGAAGAAGATCAGCACGAAGGCCGCTGCGGCCAGCACCCGCGCCGGCACGGTCCTGAGCGCACGCGCACCGATCCGGAACATCGCCTGAAGCACCACCGCCAGCACGGCTGCCTTGAGGCCGAAGAACAAAGCCGAGACGATGCCGAAGCGGCCGTACAGCACATAGACCCAGCTCAGCGTCATGATTGCGACGGCGCCCGGAGCGATGAACAGCAGGCCGGCCATAATGCCGCCCTTCGTCCGGTGCATCAGCCAGCCGATATAGGTGGCCAGTTGCTGCGCCTCCGGCCCCGGCAGCAGCATGCAGTAATTGAGTGCGTGCAGGAACCGCTGCTCGCCGATCCACCGCTTCTCGTCGACCAGGATGCGGTGCATCACGGCGATCTGCCCGGCGGGCCCGCCGAACGACAGCAGCGCGATACGCAACCAGACCCGGAAAGCCTGGCCGAGCGTAACCGGTTCGGGGCGCGCCGGCGCGACGGCACCGCGTATCGCCGCGATCATGCCGACACCTTGGCGCGCGGCGGCTGGTGCGAGTTCCAGTCGTGCCGTTCGCCCCGCGCGTCGCGACACCATCGGTACAGCGCGTCGTACACCGCCATGCCTGCATCGAGCTGAGCATGATCGTCGTTATGGAGCCGCGAGAGCCCGAGCGAGATCGCCAGCAGTCCCGCCGCCTCGGGCGCGACATCGAGCCGGTCGGTGTCGGCGCCGCGCACGATGGCCGCAAGGCGGGTCAGCGGCTCATGCGTGGCGAGCCCGAATGTCTCGATCATGATATCGAAGGTGCATCGCTCGCCGCGGTGACTCCAGAACACGCCATCGTCGACGATGTCGAACGGCTCCGCCTGGTGCTGCCGCGCGACCGCCAGCACATCGGCCGGCGGCACGAACAGAAAGCGCGCATCGGGATCGACGAAGCGACGGATCAGCCACGGGCAGGCGATCCGGTCGACCTTCGGCCGCGCGCGCGTGACCCACCACGTCGCGCCATCGTCGTGGCGCGCGGGCATGGCGGCGAGGGAGAGCGTCGGCAGCCCCAGGGTCTTCCAGGCGGCAAAGCCACCCTCAAGCACCTCTGCGGCAACCCCGTCGCTGCGAAGGATGGCAGCCACTGCGATCGCGGCGGTTCCGCCGTCGGCATCAATCACCACCACCGCGCCCCGGCCCGGTCGACGCTTCCAGTCCGCCACTGCGCCGGCATTAGCGAGGTGGGACCCTGGTATCGCTTCGTCGGGCGCGGCGCCAAGGTCGAGAATATGGGGTGCCCCCCGGGATCCGATGAGGCGAGCAAGTTTCTCGGGCGTAATCGCATTGTGAGCAGGCATGACGCGTCCCTGGCATATTGGGCTGGACGCGATGCTCTAGCTGGCGCCTCGTGGGGAGATCGCGATCCCCATGCGCCGTCACCAGCCATGATCGCCATGCATTGTCAACAATCACGGTCTACCGCTCGGGCTGGCGGACAGCCTTACGCTGTAGATGCCGGCGCCGCTGCGATATCACCCCTCCGCATCGCGCCGTGCCTTCAATTCGGCCAGCCGCACCGGATCGTCGGCCGCGATGGCCTCTTCCAGATAGAAGCCTTGCGCTATGCCGCGTATCGCAGTCTGGGCCTCGCCGGGCTATTTGGAGGCGATCACCTCGAACGCGGCGACGCGTTCGCCGAGGAACGTCTTGTCCAATGCTTGCAGGTCCACTCCGATCATTCCATTTGCTGGCACGCCGTGTCCGGATCGAGCACTTCCTCGTCGCAGAAGTCAGAAATAAAACCCCATTCGCGATCAAGCGGGCAACCTGTATAGCTATCATGGCTCGACCGTCCGCTCCTTTAGACTGACGAAGCAGCTGCGCCCTCGCGTCCGCTTGATCCCTGATGAAGGCGGCAGGCTGGCTACACACAGCGATCAGCTAAACCCAAGCTGAGACACTATCCGTAGCGACTACGCCGCGGATCTGCCCTCAGCGCCTAAGTAATTGAGCCATGCTGCCAAGCAGGGCAGGCGCTATCGCTATTACATCTCACAGGCTGATGGAAACACGGCCCGAATCATCCGGTCTGGCGCATCCCCGCTGCGGAGATCGAGCTGCTCGTCACGGCCGAGGTGAAGGCGGCGATCCGACAAGCTCAGCAGCAGGCCATCAGCAGCAGTCAACTGAGTGGCGACGCGATCGAGCTGCTGAAGGATCGCTGCTCCACCGCCTTTGCTGACCTCGACCAGGATGTACCGGCCGAGGTCCGCGAGCAGCTTCTGATGCTGGTCGTGACGTGACCCCCGTTTCTTCATCCACCTGGACCT
>CAXTTP010000223.1:0-4960 GCA_964247195.1 uncultured Sphingomonadaceae bacterium | reverse complement strand
CCTCCAGCCTCGCCAGCGGCGCGGCGCCGCCGACCTCCGGCAGCACCGGCGTGAGGATGCGATGCGCGCACATCGACGCGATCACGGCCGACGGCGCGGGCAGAGCGAGGATCTTCAGCAATTCGTCGGCGATGCGCTCGCGCGACAGCGCCATCAGGTCGTTGGCACGCGCGGCGCACGCGGCCAGCGCCGCCTCGTCCGCCGGTCCGCGGCCGAAGCGGGCGTGGAAGCGGAAGAAGCGCAGGATGCGCAGATGGTCCTCCGCAATCCGGACGAGCGGGTCGCCGATGAATCGGACCCGGCCCGCCGCCAGATCGTCGAGCCCGCCGAAATAGTCGTGGACCTCGCCCGTCGCCGGATCGGCCGAGAGCGCGTTGATGGTGAAGTCGCGCCGTGCCGCGTCCTCCTCCCATTCGTCGGTGAAGGCGACGGTGGCGTGGCGGCCGTCGGTCGCGACGTCGCGGCGCAGCGTCGTCACCTCGACCGGACCGGAGGGAAGCACCGCGGTGACAGTACCGTGGGCGATGCCGGTCGGCACCGCCTTGAAGCCGGCGGCGGCGATGCGCGCGGCGGTTTCCGCAGGCAGCAGCCGCGTCGCGCAGTCGACGTCCTCCCCTTCGGCGCCGATCAGCGTGTCACGCACGACGCCGCCGACGAAGCGGGTCAGCCCCGCGCCGGCACCGAGCGAGTCGAGCAGCGCCGGAAGCCCGGCGCGCATCCGCCAGGGCGCGTCGGGCAGCCTCATCGCGGCCAGTCCAGCCGGCGGGCGAGGTTGACGATCATCGCCGCCGTCGCTCCCCAGATCCGTTCTTCGTCCCAGAGGATTTCGTGGAAGCTCCGTTCGCGTCCCTGCCAGAAGGCGCTGCGCAGGACCTGGTTCTCGGGCGCCAGCAGGTGGGCCAGCGGCACCTCGAAGATCGCCGCGACCTCCGCCTCATGTGGTGCCAGCGGCAGGTCGGGCGGCACCACCGCTAGCACCGGCGTCACCGCGAAGCCGGTCACCGTCTCGTAGCGGTCGGCGAGGCCGACCACGTCGACCCGGTCGCGCGGCAGGCCGATCTCCTCCTCCGCCTCGCGCAGCGCCGCCGCGACGAGGTCGGCATCCCCGGGGTCGACTCGGCCGCCGGGAAAGGCGACCTGACCGGCGTGGCGGCGCATCGTCTCGGGCCGGCGGGTCAGGATCACGCCCGGCTCCGCGCGGTCGGTAACCGCGACGAGCACCGCCGCTTCGTGCAGCATTTCGTCCCGCTCGAGGGCTACGGCGCCGCCGTCGCCGTGGCCGTCACCGACGAGAAGCGGCGGCGCACGGCGCGCGCCTTCGGCAAGAGCGCTCCGCAGCCGCTCGGCCAGGGTCAAGCGGTCGCGTCCAGCGGGAAGAACGCGCCGTCGCTCCACACGCCGGTCCCGTCCTCGCCGAGCGCGATCTCGGCGAGTTCGTAATATACCGGCCGCGCGATCCGCGCGTCGAGGCCGCGGCGGACGAGCAGATAGGGGTGGAGGCCGTCGTCGCGCGGCTCGAGGCGGAGCGGATGGTCGGGCCCGGCGACCACCAGCTCGCCGGTGTTGAGCCGGAAGGCGAGGCGGCGGCCTTCGCCTTCGCCCTCGCTCACCAGCTCGACCGCGGCGAACGGCGCGTCCTCGACGGCGATGTCGAGCTTCTCGGCCGGCGTCACCAGCACGAAGCCGCCGTCAGGCTCGCGCCGCAGGATCGAGGCGAACAGCCGCACCATCTCCGGCCGGGCGATCGGCACGCCCTGATGATGCCAGCTGCCGTCGCGCGCGATCCGCATCTCGCTGTCGCCGCAGCGCTCCGGCTGCCAGCGCTCGACCGGCGGCAGCCGCCGTGCTGCCGCCAGCGCAGCGATCTCGGCAAGCGACAGTCCGGTGATGTCGGGCGGCGGCGAAGTTTCGGGCATGGCCCCCGCTTAGCCCAGGTCGGCCGCCAATTGAACCGCCGCCGCAACCCGCGGCCGAATGCGGCCATGCACCGGCAGGGTGCGGCCGGCAGGCAGGCGGACCAGCAGGCGGTGGCGCTCGACCGGGCCGGGCAGTTCCCAGCGCTGCGTCGGCGCGGCGTGGAAGCCGAACAGCCGCGCATAATATTCGGGATCGCCGATCAGCATCAGCGGATCGGCGTCGGCGGCGTCGGCTGCGCCCAGCGCTGCCCGCATCAGCATCCGGCCGATGCCGTGCTGCTGCCGCTCGGGAAGTACCGCGACCGGGCCGAGCAGCACGAGCGGCTCGGCGCCCTCCTCGCCGGCGAGCTCGACCGGCCAGCATTGCAACGTGCCGACGAGCAGGCCGCGATCGAACGCGCCGAACGACAGCCCGGGCACAGCGGCGACGCCGTCGCGCAGGCGATAGGCGGTGCGGCGATGGCGGTCCGGGCCGAAGGCGGCGTCGAGCAGCGCTTCGACATCTTCCGGGTCGGCGCGTGCGAGCGGAAGGATCAAGATTGCCACCGGGCCTCCTGGCGCACGCGAGCGGCGCCGCCGCCGAACGGCGCGGCGTCTATCCGCTCGGCGTGGAAAGGAAAGCGAAAAGCGCTTGTCCACAGCCGCCGGGGAGAAGCTGTGGATAACCACTGTACAGCTGCCGCGCCGCGCCGCCTTCGCGTGGGTCGCCCCGGCTTGCTCAAATTTCGGGCAGCGGCTAGGCGGCGGCGATGACGCCCGAGTTTGGCAACCCGCGCACGGCGATCGTCACCGGCGGCGCCCGGCGCATCGGCGCGGCCTTCGTCCGGGCGCTCGGCGAAGATGGATGGCACGTGCTGATCCACTGCCGCGATTCGTGCGACGAGGCGGATCAGGTGATGGCCTCGCTTCCACCCGGTCGCGGCACCGTAGTCTGCGCCGACCTTGCCCGGCCGGATGCGGCGGAGCTCGTATTCGGCGGGCTCGCCGGACTGCCGCCGCCGGCATTGCTCGTCAACAACGCCTCGCTGTTCGCGCAGGACGGCTTCGACGATTTCGACGTCGCCGGCTGGGAGGCGCACCATGCCGCCAATCTGCGCGCGCCGGCGCTGCTCACCCGCGCCTTCGCCCGGGCCGTGCCGGCGGGTCAAAACGGCCTGGTCGTCAACATGCTCGATGCCAAGCTCGCCCAACCGAATCCCGATTTCTTCACCTACACGCTGTCGAAGATCGGCCTTGCCGGCCTGACCGAGCTCAGCGGCCGCGTCCTCGCCGGCCGTGGCATCCGGGTGTGCGGCATCGCGCCGTCGGTGACGCTGGTGTCGGGCGCGCAGACCCGTGAGAACTTTGACGCCGTCCACCGCATGAACGCGCTCGCGCGCGGCGTCACCGTCGAGCAGATCGTGGCGGCGTTGCGCTTCATCGTCGCTTCACCGACCTTGACCGGGCAGACCATCCTGATCGATGGCGGCCAGCGATTCCTGGCGCTCCCGCGCGACGTTCAGTTCATGGGGACCGAATGACCACGCCTCCCGCCCTCGACGGGCTCGTTCCCGATGCGCTGCTTCCCCGCCGCCGCCGCATCTTCCTGGAGGGCTACGACCTGCCGGTCGACATCGGCTTCCACGACGTCGAGGTCGGCACTCCGCAGCGGCTGCTGATCTCGGTCGAGGTCTATGTAGACGAGGCATCGTTCGCCGCCGTCGATGCCGCCGCGGCGGCGTGGAACTACGATTTCCTGCGCAGCGAGATCCGGCGGCTGACGGAGGGGAGGCGCTTCAACCTTCAGGAAACCCTCGTGCGCGAGATTTACGACCTGATCGCCGCGCGTGCCGGAGTGACCGACCTGCGCGTGTCGACGCGCAAGCCCGACATCTATTCCGATTGCGCCGCCGTCGGCGTCGAACTCTCCTCCTTTTGAGCCCCGCTGCGCGCGTAATTGCGCGTGCACGGCCCGAGCCCGTCCATGACCAGCCGGTAGTCTGCCGCGGCGGCGGTGGCGTCCGGCTCAGCGAGGGCGCCGGTAACAGCGGCAGGCAAGGCGGACGGCAGGGTGCAGGCGAGCCGGTACCAGAGCAGCGTGTCGGGTGCCGGCGGCGCCGCCGCCTCGTCGACCATCTCGCCGAGCGCCACCGCCCAGTGCGTGATCTCGTCGGGTCGGCGCAGCACGCTGAGCGAGACCGGCCGGCCGTCGGCCGTCGCGAGGAAGATCTGCGTCTCGCTCTCACCCGGCAGCGAACCCGGCACGTGGAAGGCGCTGGCGATGCCGGTCACGGTCGGCGGTGCCTCGGCGCCGTTGGCCTCTGTGAGGATGGCACGGATTTGGCGCTCGAGCGGCTCGGTCCATGGCAGCTGGGCCTGCGGCGCAATCAGACGGAGCTCGCCGGGCTTGCCCGTGGCGCTCGCGAGCACGAGCGCACGCGCCTTGACGAGCTTCGGCGCGCGGTTCTTCGCGTCGAGCGGAACGTCGACGAGGTAGCTGACCTGGCCCGGCAGGCCCTGCGCGCCGCGGATTAGCGACTGCACGGAGGCAGCTACGTAAAACCGCGCATGGCCGGCGGGCACGTCGGCAGCGTAAGCCCCCTTGAGGCGCGTCGCCTCACCGATCGTAACGCCGGCCACCACCGGCGCGGCGAGCGCGAGATCGGCGAGATCGGCGTAGGCGGGCGCCGTCGGCAGCGGGATTTCCGGTAGAGCGGCCGCGAATGCAGGGGTTGTGAAGATTGCGATGGCGCACAAGAGAAAATTAGGGATACGCATGCCGGCTCCAGCGTTGCCAATTGATCGACGGCTCTCCGAAGGACCCCGATGAAAGCTGTTTCTGCATGGCGCGACAGCCGCTTTCAAGCCGCGTATCCGGCCGCCGACAAAGCATTTGCGTCGTGCAAACCATCGCGATACACATCATGTGGTCTGTCGCGGAGGTCAGGAAATCGGGCGGTTTGGTCGGATTTCCGCCGTCCTCATCCATCGGCATCCCGGCTGTCCCAAAGCTCATCAGGAACGGGAGTGAAAATTTCCTAATGGCTTACGCTGATCAACAGATG
>CAXTTP010000222.1:0-4979 GCA_964247195.1 uncultured Sphingomonadaceae bacterium | reverse complement strand
TGCCGCGTGTCGAACATGGAATTCATGCAGTTCCACCCGACCTGCCTCTACAATCTCGAGGTCAAGAACTTCCTGATCACCGAGGCGGTGCGCGGCGAAGGCGGCCAGCTCAAGCTGCCCGGCTCCGGCCATCGTTTCATGCCGGATTTCGATCCCCGCGCCGAGCTGGCGCCGCGCGACATCGTCGCCCGCGCGATCGACCACGAGATCAAGCGACTAGGCCTGGACTATGTCCATCTCGACATCAGCCACCAGCCGCCGGCGTTCGTGAAGGAGCATTTCCCGAACATCTACGGCAAGCTGCTCGATCTCGGCATCGACATCACCCGCGAGCCGATCCCGGTCGTGCCGGCGCAGCATTATACCTGCGGCGGCGTGCTGGTCGACCTCAAGGGGCGCACCGACCTGCCCGGCCTCTATGCCGCCGGCGAGGTGACCCAGTCCGGCCTGCATGGCGCCAACCGGCTGGCTTCCAATTCGCTGCTCGAATGCTTCGTGTTCGGGGCGGCCGCGGCGGGCCACATCGCGCGCCACTGGGACGAGTTGCCGGAGCCGCCGCCGATCCGGCCATGGGACGAGAGCCGCGTCTCGGATTCGGACGAGGAGGTCGTCGTCCAGCACAATTGGCGCGAGATCCGCCGCTTCATGTGGGACTTCGTGGGCATCGTCCGCACGACCAAGCGGCTCGAACGCGCGCAGCACCGGATCGCGCTGCTGCGCCGCGAGGTCGAGGAATATTACGGCAACTTCCGCGTCACCCCCGACCTGATCGAGCTGCGCAACCTGATCGAGGTTGCCGGGCTGATCGTGCGCTCGGCGCTCCAGCGGCACGAGAGCCGCGGCCTGCACTACACGCTCGATTTTCCCGATACTGCGCCCGAGGCGGTCGACACGGTCCTGGTACCCTGACTATTCGACCATGACATGGGCCTCGGCCTTTTCAGCCCGGGCCGGCGAGCGGACGAACAGGAGCAGCGGCACGGCAGCCAGCGCCAGGATCATCATCAGCTTATAATCGTCGAGATAGGCGATCATCAGCGCCTGGCGGTTGACCTCGCCGTCCAACATTGCGCCGGCCATGCCGGCGCTGCCGCCCGCCATCTGCACGATGGTGCCGATCGGCAGCGACTGCTGGGTGATGCTGGCGGCAAGATCGGAATGGCTGACCTGCACGTTGTGCGCGAGCACAGCCGTCACGAGCGCGACGCCGATCGAGCCGCCGAGCCCGCGCAGCAGGCTGAACAGGCTGCTCGCATCGGTGCGCAAGCGGGGCGGGAGCGTCGCGTAGGCGAGCGTCAGCAGCGGGCCGAACACCAGGCCCATGCCGAAGCCCTGGATAAGGCCGCTGCTCACGATCAGCCGGTTGCCCATCTCTAGGCTGAAGCCGGTCATCTGCCAAAGCGAGAAGGAGACGATGCCGAAGCCGACGAGGAGAGACAGCCGCGGATCGATCTTGCCGGACGTCCGGCCGTTGAAGATGAAGGCGGCTACGGTGCCCGCGCCGCGGGGCGCCATCAGCATCCCTGCCTCTATCGTCGGATAGCCGTAGAGCTGCTGCAGCATCGGCGGCAGCAGCGCCGCGCCGGCGGTCATCACCAGCCCGGAGATGAAAACGAAGGTTAGCGCGGCGAGATAGTTGCGATCCGCCAGCATCGCCGGATCGAACAGGCGATTGCGGCTGAAGGCGAGGTGGACCGCGAACACCCAGGCGGCGCAGAGCGCGATCGCTCCTTCGGCGATGACCTCCCGGGAATCGAACCAGTCGAGCTGCGGCCCGCGATCCAGCATCAGCTGCAGGCTGGCAAGCGCGATGCCGAGCAGCGTGAAGCCGAACAGATCGAAGCGGCGCCGCGTCTTCGGCAGCCAGGGCAGCGAGAGCCACGCGCCGCCAAGCGCCAGCACGCCGATCGGCAGGTTGACGTAGAACACCCAGCGCCAGTTGTAATTGTCGGTCAGCCAACCGCCGAGCACCGGCCCGAGCACCGGCGAGGCCATCACCGCCGCACCCCACAGGGCCATCGCCTGGCCGTGTTTCTCGCGCGGATAGGCGTCGAGCATCACCGTCTGCCCGATCGGCACGAGGAAGGCGCCGAAGATGCCCTGGACGACCCTGAAGCCGACCATCATCGGCAGGCTGGTCGCCGCGCCGCACAGCATCGAGGCGACGATGAAGCCGGAGATCGCGGTCAGGAACAGCTGCTTCTGGCCGAGCCGACCGGATAGCCAGCCGGTGACCGGCGTGGCGATGGCCGAGGCGACGATATAGCTCGTCAGCAACCAGGTTATCGTCTCGCGATTGGCGCCGAGCGCCGCCTGCATGTGCGGCAGGGCGACATTGGCGATGGTCGTATCGAGCACCTGCAGCACCGTCGCCAGGATCACCGAGGCGGTGAGCAACGCCCTGTTCGGCGACGCCACCGGCAGCGGCGCGGGGGAGGCGAGGGTAGCCATCAACGGTAACATAGTCGCACGCCGCCGCCGCCGCCAGTCGCCGCCGCTGGCGCCGGCGAACCCGCGCGGACCACGGATCCACTTCAGGATCGAAACTGCCCTTAGCGGTGAACTCGCATCCGCTGGATACCGCGATCGGAGGGTGCAGCCTCGCGCCGCCGCTGCTATCCCGGCGCCATGTCCGCCAATCACCTCTATCTCGTCGACGGCTCCGGCTACATCTTCCGCGCCTATCACCGGCTGCCGCCGCTCACCAACAAGCGCGGCGAGCCGGCGGGCGCGGTCTACGGCTTCACGACGATGCTGTGGAAGTTGCTCGACGATCTGCGCGTCGACGGCGGGCCGACCCACCTGGCGGTGATCTTCGACGCCTCCGCGCATACCTTCCGCAACGATCTCTACGACAAGTACAAGGCGCACCGGCCGCCGCCGCCGGCCGACCTCGTGCCCCAGTTTCCGATGATCCGCGACGCGACCCGCGCCTTCTCCGTGCCCTGCATCGAGGAAGAGGGACTGGAGGCGGACGACATCATCGCCTGCTATTCGAAGGCGGCGCTGAAAGCCGGGTGGAAGGTGACGATCGTCTCCTCCGACAAGGACCTGATGCAGCTGATCGAGCCCGGCCTGGACCTGCTCGACACGATGAACAACCGCCGTATCGGCCGCGACTATGTCATCGAGAAGTTCGGCGTCCCGCCCGAGAAGCTCGGCGACGTGCTGGCGCTGATGGGCGACAGCGTCGACAATGTCCCCGGCGTGCCGGGGATCGGCCCGAAGACCGCCTCGCAGCTGATCCAGCAATATGGCGACGTCGAGGCGGTGCTCGCCAACGCCGCGAGCATCGCCAAGCCGAAGCTGCGCGAATCGCTGATCGAGCATGCCGGCAACGCCCGCCTGTCGCGCGAGCTCGTCCGGCTGGTCTGCGATTCGCCCCTGCCGGAGCCGATCGACGGCCTGGCGCTGAAGGGTATTCCGCCCGAGCCGTTGCGCGCCTTCCTCGCCGACCAGGGCTTCCGCACCTTGCTGATGAAGGTCGGCGGCGGCGACGCCGAGGCGGCGGCCGCACCGCTGCCCGGACCCGACGAGGAGCAGCCGTTCGTCCACCGGGACTACGAGACCGTCGTCGACGAGGCCGCACTCGACCGCTGGATCGCCGCCGCCTTCGCCGCGCGCGTCGTCGCCATCAACGCCGAGGCCGGGGACATCGGCTGCATCCGCGGCGAGCTGTTCGGCATCGCGCTCGCCACCGCGCCCGGCAAGGCCTGCTACGTGCCAATCGCGCACGAGGGCGATGGGCTGCTCTCCGAACGGCCGGCGCAGCTGGCAAGCGAGCTCGTGCTCGCCAGGCTCAAGCCGCTGCTCGAGGACCCGGCGACGCTGAAGGTCGGTCACAACCTGAAGTACGACCTCATCCTGCTGCGGCGGAACGGCATCGACGTTGCCGCCTATGACGACACGATGCTGCTCAGCTACGACCTCGACGCCGGCAAGCATCCGCATGGGCAGGAGGATCTGGCGAGCCGCCACCTCGGCCACAGCGCGATCGCGTTCAAGGCGGTGTGCGGGACCGGCAAGAGCCAGATCGGCTTCGGGAAGGTCGCGCTCGATCGCGCGACCGAATATGCCGCCGAGGATGCCGACATCACGCTGCGTTTGTGGCGCAAGCTCAAGCCGCGCTTGTCGCGCGAGGCGGCGACGCGCGTCTACGAACTCGTCGACCGGCCGCTGGTGCCGGTGCTTGCCGAGATGGAGCGCGCCGGGATCAAGGTCGACCGCGAGGAGCTGTCGCGCCTGTCGACCGAGTTCGCATTCGACATCCAGCGCCTGGAGGGCGACGTCTTCGAGCTCGCCGGCGGCCCGTTCACGATCGGCAGCCCCAAGCAGCTGGGCGAGATCCTGTTCGATCGGCTCGGCCTGCCCGGCGGGCGCAAGGGAAAGACCGGCGTCTACTCGACCGACGTCAACGAGCTGGAGCGGCTCGGCCTCGACGGCGCCGAGATCGCCGGCAAGGTGCTCGACTGGCGTCAGCTGACCAAGCTCAAGTCGACCTACACCGATTCTTTGCAGACCGAGATCAACCCGGCGACGGGCCGCGTCCACACCTGCTTCAGCCTTGCCGTCGCCCAGACCGGCCGGCTCTCCTCGACCGATCCCAATCTCCAGAACATCCCGATCCGCACCGAGGTCGGCCGCCGCATCCGCGAGGCGTTCGTCGCCGAGGAGGGGCATGTGCTGCTCTCCGCCGACTATTCGCAGATCGAGCTCAGGCTGGCCGCGCACATGGCCGACGTGCCGCCGCTGCGCGAGGCGTTCGCCAACGGCGACGACATCCACAGCCTCACCGCCACCGAGCTGTTCGGCCATGTCGACCGCGACACGCGGGCCAAGGCCAAGACGATCAACTTCGCGATCCTCTACGGCATCTCCTCCTGGGGGCTCGCCGGACGGCTCGGCGTCGACCGCATCGAGGCGCAGGCGATGATCGACCGCTATTTCGATCGCTTCCCCGGCATCAACCGCTACATCGC
>CAXTTP010000221.1:0-4981 GCA_964247195.1 uncultured Sphingomonadaceae bacterium | reverse complement strand
GTCCCCGGCTGCGTGGCGGCGGAGGACGCTTGCAGGCCCGCCCGCTGCGCGGCGTCGCCGTCGGCCGCCGCCATCTGCACCGGTCGGTCGGCAACGTCCCCTGCCCCGCCGATCCGCCGCGCCATCAGCGCATAGACCTGGCTGAGCGAACGCGCCGCGCCCGACTTCCGGTAGAAGATGCCCCGATTGGCCTCGGCCTCCTGCGGGAAGAGCGCCGCGGCGGTCGCGTCCGGCGCGCTGTCTGCCGCCTTGAGGAAGCGGGTCGCGCCCTTCAGTCCCAAGAAGTGCGCGAAATAGAGGTCGGCGGACGAAGCGGCGCGGCCGAGCGCATGGCCCAGCCCCTCGGCATTGTCGCGGGCGAAGGCGCCGGCCATCAGCGCCGATGCGGTCGGATCCTTGCGCAGCGCGAAGATCGCCGCCTGCGCATCGGGATCGGTCACCCGCCAGCGGCCGCCGACGCGGGCGATGCGGTCCGCCGCCCAGCCATAGCCGTGCTCGGCGCCATGTTTTTTGAGCACGCCGAGCCAGCTCTGATCGATGAACTGGTAGAGGCCCGCCGCCGAGGAGTTGCCCGCCCGCGCCGAGGGATCGAGCCCGCTCTCGCTCTGCGCCTGCGCGAGGAGATAGCCGAAATCTACCCCCGTGCGGTCGGCGGCGCGCGCGATCGCGTCGCGCACATCGGCGCGACGCGCTTCGCGCGCGGGATCGAGGCGTGGTGCGGTCACTGCAGGCCGGGATCGTGCATCGTCCGGTCCATGGACCCGCGCGGTTAAGGGGTAGCTAAAGTCCGGACCATCACCATGCCGTTAACCATAGCTTAGGAGCGCTTTGCGAAGATCGCCTGCGGACGACGAACCGAGGAGCTTGGCATGCGTGATCTCTCTGATGCGGCGACGGCGATCCTGCAGCGGATGAAGGCGCCGCTGCTGCGCTCGGCGAAGCTCTTTTCGGTCGACGGGCGGATGGTCGTCACGATCCTCGAACTGTCCGACGAGGTCGCGGTGGCCACCACCGTCGCGCCGCCGCCCGCCGGCAGCATCGCCGTCATCGCCCGCAACGGCCTGCGCGTGTCAGCGATGGTCGACTGGGTGGACGGCCAGCGCTTCGCCCTGCGTCTCGACGCGCCGCTTGCCGAGCCGGTGATGGAGCGCTTCGCCGGCGAGCCGATCGCGGTGCGGCACTGCCCCGCCTGACCGCGACGGCGCGGAACAGCGCCGGCGCTTCCGGACCGGGGCTTTGGCCGCCGCGCAGGGATCGGTTAGGCTAAGGAGATGATTCGCACCCTCCTCGCCCTCGTCCTCTGGCTGGCCGCCACCCCGGCTCTTGCGCAGATATCGCCGCCACCCCCCGCGCCCGCGCCGCAGCCGGCCACCGTGCCGGTGACGCTGCAGACCAGCGAGGGGCCGATCGTGCTGGCGATCGAGACCGAGCGCGCGCCGATCACCGCCGCCAACTTCCTTCATTATGTCGACCAGAAGCGGCTCGACGGCATCAGCTTCTACCGCGCGGTGAAGGTGGCGGACGGCTATGGCCTGGTTCAGGCCGGCCTGCGCAACGATCCCCGGCGCATGTATCCGCCGATCGCGCACGAGCCGACCAGCAAGACCGGGATCAGCCATGTCAGCGGGACGATCTCGATGGCGCGCAACGCGCCGGGCACGGCATCCGGCGACTTCTTCATCGTCGTCGGCGACATGACCTCGATGGACGCCGATCCCAAGCAGCCCGGCGACAATCTCGGCTTCGCCGCCTTCGGCCACGTCGTAACCGGCATGGAAATCGTCAACCGCATCCTCGTCGCCCCCAAGTCGCCGACCGCGGGCGAGGGCGAGATGAAGGGCCAGATGCTCGACCCGCCGATCCGCATCCTCACCGCCCGCCGCGGCGCGCCGGGCTAGCAAGCCGGCGGACGCTCGCATCCGGTCGGGGAGCCGCGGTAACCGGAAATGCTGTCGCTGCGGCGCCAGCCCCTTTCGCCAGAGCCGTTATTTCACTACATTCGGCAGCGGAAACGTCCGCCACAGGAGATACTGCCATACGTCCGCCAACGATGCGTCGCCCGATCGGGCCTACGCCGATTCCTCTCAACGGTCCGCGATTCAACGAGTTCATCACCGTTCCGAAGGTGCGGGTGATCGATGAGAACGGTGAAAATCTTGGCGTAATGTATACGCGCGAGGCGATGGAGCAGGCGAATGCGGTGGGACTCGACCTTGTCGAGGTATCTCCCAACGCCGATCCGCCGGTCGCCAAGTTCCTCGATGTCGGCAAGTTCAAGTACGAGACCCAGAAGAAGGCCAACCTCGCCCGCAAGAGCCAGAAGACGCAGGAGATCAAGGAGATCAAGATGCGTCCGAACATCGACGATCACGATTACGACGTGAAGATGCGCAAGATCTTCGAGTTCATCGAGGAAGGCGACAAGGTCAAATGTACCCTGCGCTTCCGCGGGCGCGAGCTTGCCCACGGTCAGCTCGGCATGCAGGTGCTGCAGCGCGTCCAGACAGACACCGCCGAGGTCGCCAAGGTCGAGCAGTTCCCGCGCATGGAAGGCCGCCAGATGCTCATGGTGCTCGCGCCGAAATAGGGTAGGGGATCGGCCGCCGCGTCGCTGCGGCGGTGAGCGCGCGGGCACGCAATCGTAACCAGAACGTGCCCAGGATAGCGCCGGCGCTCGCGCCGCCACGCGAGATGCAAAGGGGGGAAGCGTAATGGCGAGGCATCATTGGCTGCTGTCCACTGCGATGTGGGCGGCGGCGGCTCCGGCTGTCGCGCAGGCGGCTCCCGCCGACCCGTCGAGCCCGACCGAACGCGCGGCCGTCACCCCTACGGTAGACACCGCTCGGACGAACGCGGGGGACATCGTCGTCACCGCCACTCGCCGCAACCAGGCGCTGTCCGATGTCCCGCTCGCCGTCTCGGCGGTGACCGCCACGCAGATCCGCAATTCGGGTGCGAGCGACATCCGCCAGCTCAGCCAGCTCTCGCCCTCTCTGCTCGTCTCGTCGAGCTCGTCGGAGGCGGGCGGCGGCGTCGCGCGGATCCGCGGCATCGGCACGGTCGGCGACAATCCCGGCCTCGAAAGCTCGGTCGCGGTGTTCGTCGACGGCGTCTATCGCTCGCGTTCGGCGACGGCGCTCACCGAACTCGGCGCGATCGACCGGATCGAGGTGCTGCGCGGGCCGCAAGGCACGCTGTTCGGCCGCAACGCCTCGGCCGGCCTGATCAGCGTCATCACCGCCAAGCCCAAGTTCGAGGACGAGGGCACCGCCGAGGCGAGCTACGGCAATTACGATTATCGCCGCGGCGTGATCGGCCTCACCGGTCCGTTCGGGCAGAGCAAGACGCTCGCCTACCGGATCGACGGCGTCTACCTGAAGCGCAACGGCTTCATCCGCGAGGCGGGCGGCTATGCCGGCAGCACCGATCGCGACTTCCAGGATCGCGACCGCTGGCTGGTCCGCGGCCAGCTCCTCTACCAGCCGACCGAGGATTTCTCGTTCCGGCTGATCGGCGATTATGCCGACCACAACGAGCAGTGCTGCACCGGCCCCTACATCGCCACCGATCTGGTCCTGCCCGGCCCCGGCGGCACCGTGACCCGCGTCGCCAATCCGGTGGTGGCGGCGATCCGGGGCCTCGGCGGCGTGGTCGACACGGACACCTATTCGCGCCGCGTCTCGGTCACGCCCGGCCGCGACTATCGCCAGGACGTGCGCGACTGGGGCGTCTCGGGCGAGGCGAACTATGCGTTCGGCGGCATGACGCTGACCTCGATCACCGCCTATCGCGACAACGACTTCAAGCGCGGCCAGGATGCCGACTTCAACAATCTCGACATCCTCTATCGGCCGAACGACGGCACCGACTATATCCGCTTCCGCACCTTCAGTGAGGAACTGCGGCTGCAGGGCAAGGCGCTGGGCGGCAAACTTGACTGGCTAGTCGGCGGCTATTTCGCCGCCGAACGCCTCGATGTGCGCAGCCACCTCACCTACGGCGCCGATTTCGACCGCTATGTGACCGCACTGGTGCGCATCAGCCGCCCCACCTTCCCCGGCTTCGGCGCGTTGCAGCAGGCGATCGCCGGATCGCTGATCGCCGGCGGCGCGAGCGCCGCCGACGCGCTGGCCGTGGCCGCAAACGTCAGCGCGCCGATCCTGCCCGCCGCGAATACCGGCGAGGACGATCGCTACCGCCAGCGCAGCCGCAACTTTGCTTTCTTCACGCACGACGTCTTCAACGTCACCGACACGATCTCCGTCACGCTCGGCGCGCGCTACACCAACGAGCGCAAGCGGCTGGCGGCAGATCTCTTCTCGAACGCGCCCAACAATGCCGGCGCCTTCGTGACCGACATCACCAACCTCGCCCGCTTCGCTGCCGCCAATGCCGCGACGAACCCGCTGCGTGCCGCGCTCGCCAGCTCCGCGATCATGGTGCTGCGCGGGACCGGAGTCGGCAACAGCGTGGGTCTCGCCGCCTCGCCCGGCGCGCTCTATTCGGTGCTGAGCGCGTATAACGGCGACCTCGCCTCGAGCCGCCGCGAGGGCGAATGGAGCGGCACCGCCGTCCTGAGCTGGAAGCCGGTGCCGGACCTGCTCACCTATGCGAGCTACTCGCGCGGCTACAAGGCGGGCGGCTTCAATCTCGAGCGATCGGTGCTCAACCTCGCCGCGCCGAGCGCCGACCAGCTGCAATTCGAGCCCGAGAAGAACGACGCCTACGAGGTCGGCGCGAAGTGGCACGGCCGCGGCATCGACATCAACATCGCCGGCTTCTGGCAGGAATTTAAGAATTTCCAGCTCAACAACTTCCAGGGGCTGAACTTCATCGTCGCCAACATCAACGGCTGCACCGCGCTCGCCGGCGGCTCGGGCGCCGATTCGGATACCGGCGTCGGCGGCTCGGCGGCGGAAGCGGCGGCGGCGGCACCGTCGAGGAGTCGATCGCCGCCTAGAACTTGGTGCGGACGGTTACG
>CAXTTP010000220.1:0-4993 GCA_964247195.1 uncultured Sphingomonadaceae bacterium | reverse complement strand
GTGACCCATGTCGAGGGCCGGATCGATCCGATCGCGGATGCCGAGACCGTCGAAACCGAGCTGATGCTGGCCGATCTCGAAAGCCTTGAAAAGCGCGTGCCCGGCTTCGTCAAGAAGGCGCAGCAGGGTGACAAGGAGGCGAAAGCCGCCGCCGCGGTGCTCGGCCAGGCGCTGGCGCTCCTGCGCGAGGGGAAGCCTGCCCGGCTCACCCAGCCCAAGGACGAGGACGAGACGCGGATCTTCGGGCAAGCCCAGCTGCTCACCGCCAAGCCGGTGCTCTACGTGTGCAACGTCGAGGAAGGCTCGGCGGCGGACGGCAACGCGCTATCGGCCAGGGTCGCGGCGCGCGCGGCGGCGGAAGGGGCTAAGGCGGTCGTCGTGTCGGCCGCGATCGAGGCGGATATCGCGACGATGGCGGCGGCGGACCGCGCCGAGTTCCTCACCGACCTCGGCCTGACCGAGACCGGCCTCGCCCGCGTGATCCGTGCCGGTTACGACCTGCTCCACCTCATCACCTTCTTCACCGCCGGCCCCAAGGAGGCGCGCGCCTGGACGGTGGAGAAGGGCGCGAAGGCGCCGCAGGCGGCCGGCGTCATCCACTCGGATTTCGAACGCGGCTTCATCCGCGCCGAGACGATCGCTTATGCCGATTACGTCGCGTTGGGCGGCGAAGCGGGCGCGCGCGACGCCGGCAAGCTGCGCTCGGAAGGCAAGGACTATCTCGTCCACGACGGCGACGTGCTTCTGTTCCGCTTCAACGTATAGCGTGAGCGCCGTCCGCGTTGATGATAAGCCGGATGGCGACAAGACGCGCAATGCGGGAACAGCCGAAGGAGCGGCGGACGACATGGCGAGGAACGGGACCGCAGAAGGCGAATCCGCGTCGCAGCACATCGACGCAAGGATCAAGGAGCTCGACGACTGGAGGGGCAAGTTGCTCGCCCGCGTCCGCGCCCTCATCAAGCAGGCGGATCCCGACGTCGTCGAGGAATGGAAGTGGCGAGGCGTGCCGACCTGGTATCACGATGGGATGATCTGCACCGGCGAGACGTACAAGAGCGTGGTGAAGATGACCTTCGCCGAGGGCGCTGCGCTCGACGACCCTGGCGGCCTCTTCAACTCCAGCCTCGAAGGCAAGGTTCGCCGCGCGATCGACGTGCACGAAGGCGACGAACTGGATGACGACGCGTTCAAGACGCTGATACATGCCGCCGTGGCGCTGAACCAGTCATCTGTCCGCTGATCGGGGGCGTTCTTAGGCCCTGCCGCGGGTCAATGCCCCGGGAACGCCACCAGCGACCCGACCGGCACGCCTTGGCCCGCTAGCCGCCCTGCGCCGCCGAGATCGGGCAGATCGATGACGAAGCTCGCCGCGATCACCTCGGCGCCCGCCATCCGCAGCAACCGCACCGCGGCGAGCGCGGTGCCGCCGGTCGCGATCAGGTCGTCGACCAGCAGGACGCGCGCGCCGGGCACCAGCGCGTCCTCGTGCATGGCGATCCGGTCCTGGCCATATTCCAGCGCATAGTCGACCGCGACGGTAGCGCCCGGCAGCTTGCCGTCCTTGCGGATGAGGAGGAGGCCGGTGCCCAGGGCATGCGCCACTGCCGCGCCGAACATGAACCCGCGAGCCTCGATGCCGGCGACGATGTCGATCGTTCCGCCATGCAGCGCCGCCAGCCGCTCGACCGTGATGGCGAGCCCGCGCGAATCCAGCAGCAGCGTCGTGATGTCGCGGAACAAGATGCCGGGCTTGGGAAAATCCGGGATCGTCCGGATCAACGCGGCGATATCGGCATTGGCTGGCAGATCGGTCATGCGAAGACCCGCGGCGCAAGCGTAGCCAGCCGCGCGGCCGTGGCAGCGGGCCAGGCGTCGCGCGCGGTGATGACGGCAGTGTCGAGGACGCGATCGCAGCCGCTCGGGCAGGCGCCCTCGCGCGGCGCGGTGCGGCGTGCGACCTCGGCGACCAGCGCCTGCGCGTTGGCAGCATTGTCGCCCAGCACCCGCACCACCTCGGCGACGTCGACATGCACGTCGGCCCAGGCGTCGAAGTCCGTCACCATCGCCACGCTCTGGTAGCAGAGCTCCGCCTCCCGGGCGAGCCGGGCCTCGGGCAGGCCCGTCATGCCAACCACGTCGAGCCCGGCGGCGCGGTGCATCAGCGATTCGGCTCGAGTCGAGAATTGCGGCCCCTCGATGACCACCATCGTGCCCGAGCGGCGGTGGGGCAGGCCGAGCGCGGCGAGCGCTTCGGCGACCGGCCCGGCGAGGCGGCCGCAGGTCGGTTGGCCGAACCCGACATGGCCGACGATGCCTTCACCGAAGAAGCTGCGGCCGCCGCGAAGCGTGCGGTCGACGAACTGGTCGACCATCACGAACGTGCCGGGCGGAAGATCGTCGCGGAACGAGCCGACTGCGGAGATCGCGAGGATCTCATCGCATCCGACGGCTTTCAGCGCAGCGATGTTGGCGCGGTAGTTGACCTCGTCCGGCGCCAGCACATGGCCGCGCCCGTGACGCGGCAGGAAGGCGACGTCCCGGCCCGCGATGCTGCCGAGCAGCATCGCGTCGGAGGGGGCGCCCCATGTCGTATCCACCGTAACCCACTCGCCCCCGGCGAGCGCGGCCATGCGGTAGAGGCCGCTGCCCCCGATCAGCCCGAGGCGGCCGGACGGAACCCGTCCGGCTCCGCTCAATGTTTCTTGCCCGCCCAGACGTTCTGGTAGGCAAGATAGCCGAGCGTCGTCGCGATCAGCAGGAAGATCAGCACCGCGATGCCGACGCGGTGCCGGTCCTCGAGCTTCGGCTCCGCCGTCCAGGTCAGGAAGGCCGAAACGTCCTGCGCCATCTGATCGACGGTCGCTTTGGTGCCGTCGGCATAGGTGACCTGGCCGTCCGCCACGAGGGGCGGCGGCATGGCGATGTTCAGGTTCGCGAACACCGGGTTGTAGTGCAGCCCCGCCGGCGTCTTGGCGTCGGGAAACTTCTTAAGCAGGTCGGCCGGCTGGTTCGCATAGCCGGTGACGAGCGCATGGATGTAGCCGGCGCCGCCCTCGCGGGCCTTTTCCAGAGCCGACATGTCCGGCGGCAGCGCATTATTGATCGCGGCGCGCGCGGCGATCTCGTTGGCATAGGGCGGCGGGAAATGGTCGGATGGCAGGTTCTTGCGCGTCGCCGGCTCACCCGTGTCGGGATTGATCGACGGCTGCTCGATCGCCCACTGGCTCGCGATCGCCTTCACTTCGGGCGCGGTGAAGCCGATGCCCTGGAGATCGCGGAACGCCACCAGCTTCAGCGAATGGCAGGCCGAGCAGACCTCCTTATAGACCTGGAAGCCGCGCTGCAGCTGCTGGCGGTCGTACCGGCCTAACGGACCGTCGCTGGCGAGGTGGAGCTCCTTCTCCTCCATGTGCGCGTGCACATAGTGGGCGGCGGTTTCCTGATAGGGCTCGCGCGGGATCACGATCGCGGCGAACAGCGCGAGAATGAAGGTGAAGAAGGCGCCGGCGGAGACGAGGAGACGGATCATCTAGTACAACTCCTGGCGGTCAATGCGCATGGCCGGTAGCCGGCTGGCCCGGCATATGCAGGTGGCCGCCGGCACCGAGCGGCGCGCCGTCCTCCGCCTCGCCGTGCAGCACCGACTCGGAGATCGAATTGGGCAGCGGCAGCGGCCGCTCGAGCACCGAGATCAGCGGCATGATCACCAGGAAGTGAGCGAAATAATAAGCCGCGGCGAGCTGGCTGATCCGCACATAGGGTTCCTCGGCGGGTGCGGCGCCGCAATAGCCCAGCACCACCACGTCGACGATCAGCACCCAAAAGAACTTCTGCATCAGCGGCCGGTAGTTGCACGACCGCACCGGCGACCGATCGAGCCAGGGCAGGAAGAACAAGAGCGCGATCGACGAGAACATCGCGATGACGCCCCACAGCTTCGCGGGCACCCACAGCCAGTTGACGGTGAAGGCGCGCAGGATCGCGTAGAACGGCCAGAAATACCATTCGGGCACGATATGCGCCGGCGTCGAGAGCGGGTTGGCCGGAATGTAGTTGTCGGTATGGCCGAGATAATTGGGCACGAAGAACAGCAGGATCGAGAAGATGATCAGGAACACGCCGAGCCCGAAGCCATCTTTCGCGGTATAATAAGGATGGAAGGGGACGGTGTCCTGCGGACCCTTGACGTCGACTCCGGTCGGATTGTTCGAGCCGGGGATGTGCAGCGCCCAGATGTGCAGCACGATCACCGCCGCGATCACGAACGGCAGCAGATAATGGAGCGAGAAGAAGCGGTTGAGCGCGGCATCGTCCGGCGCGAAGCCGCCAAGCAGCCAGGTGTGGATCGGATCGCCGACCAACGGGATCGCCGAGAAGAAGCCGGTGATGACCTGCGCGCCCCAGAAGCTCATCTGCCCCCAGGGAAGCACATAGCCCATGAACGCGGTCGCCATCATCAGCAGGAAGATCACCACGCCGAGCAGCCACACCATCTCGCGCGGCGGCTTGTACGATCCGTAGTAGAGGCCGCGGAAGATGTGCATGTAGACGACGATGAAGAACATGCTGGCGCCGTTCATGTGCGCGTAGCGCAGCAGCCAGCCCGAGTTCACGTCGCGCATGATGTGCTCGACCGAGTTGAACGCGATGTCGGCGTTGGCAGCATAATGCATCGCCAGCACGATGCCGGTGACGATCTGGATCGTCAGCGCGGCGCCGGCGAGCACGCCGAAGTTCCAGAAATAGTTGAGGTTGCGCGGCACCGGGTAGCCCGCGCCGACCGCGTTGTAGACGAGACGGGGAAGCGGCAGCTTCTCGTCCATCCACTTCATGAACGGGTTCTTGGGAGCGTAATGCTGTGCCCAGGGAAAGCTCATGATTGTCTACCTCAGCCGATCTGGACGACGGTGTCGGACTTGAACGCATATTGCGGCACGACCAGGTTGCGTGGCGCCGGCCCCTGCCGGATGCGCGCGGCGGTGTCGTACAC
>CAXTTP010000219.1:0-5025 GCA_964247195.1 uncultured Sphingomonadaceae bacterium | reverse complement strand
CCCGAAATCGCCGCCAGCGCCGCGACGGAGCCGGCCCGCGTCGTCACGCCTGCGCCTCCGGCTCGAGCGGGTGGGCGGCATCGAAGGCGGTCTCGCGGCCGGCGGCTAGGTCGCCGCTCTCGCTCTGGCGCTCCAGACGGCTGGTGTCGCGGCGGCGATATTCCTGCTCGACGCGGTCGATCTCGCTCCCCTCGATGCCGATCGCGGCGAGCGCCTGGCGGCCCATGCAGAGCGCGCTCTCGAACACCTCGCGCACCGATCCGGCAAGCTGCAGCCCGTCGAGCGCGATCAGGTGGCGCCGGTCGAAGGTGCGCACCAGCACCGCGGCGTGGCGAAACTGTTCGAGGATCGGCGTCAACGCCTCGCGGTTCGGCACGCCCTTGTCGGTGCAGAAGATAATCGCCTGCGCGGATTCGGCGCCGGCCTGGCGGAGCAGGTCGATGCGCGTGCCGTCGCCATAATAGACCTTCCAGCCATAGATGCCGCTGGTATCGATCTGGGCGGGGTTGTTGTCGATCAGCGTGACGCTCACCGCCTTGGCCATCAGCATCTGCGCGACGGTCTGGCCGAAGCGGCCGTAGCCGATCACGATCGCGCTCGCCGGCGCCGCCTTGGCCGGGCTGTCGAGATCGTCGCGCTCGCGCTTCGGCGGGCGGTTGAACCGCCGGGACAGCGCCATCAGGAACGGCGTCGTCGCCATCGACAGCGTCACCACCGCACCGAACAGGCTCGCCGCCTCGGGCGCGATCAGCTGCGCGGTCTGGGCCTGGCCGAACAGCACGAAGGCGAACTCGCCGCCCTGGCTGAGCAGCAGCCCGAAGGCGAGCGCCGGGCGCCACGCCATTCCGATCGCGCGCGCCAACAGCAACATCACGCCGGCCTTGATCGCGACCACGCCCGCGGCGAGCGCGATCACGAAGAACGGTCGCGCCGCGATCGCATGCAGGTCGAGCTTCATGCCGACGGCGATGAAGAACAGGCCGAGCAAGATCGTACGGAACGGCTCGAGGTCCGCCTCCAACTCGTGCCTGTAGGGCGAGTCGGCGAGCATCACGCCGGCGACGAACGCACCCAACGCCGTCGACAGGTGCAGCGACTGCATCACCGCCGCGCTCGCCAGCACCGTGAAGAGCGCGGCGGCGACGAACAGCTCGCGCTCGCCGAGGCCGCCGATCAGGCGGAACAGTGGGTTGAGGACATAGCGGCCGGCGAGCACGAGCCCCGCCACCGCCGCCACCGTATAGACGCCGAGCAGCCAGCCCGGCGGCGCACCGGGCGCGGCCGGCATCCGCGACAAGGCGGCGATGATCGTGATCAGCGGCACGATCGAGAGGTCCTGGAACAGCAGCACCGAGAAGCTGCGCTCGCCGAACGGCGTGTTGAGGCGGCCGGCCGAGCTCAGCATCGGCAGCACCTGCGCCGTCGAGGAGAGCGCCAGCGGCAGTCCGAGCGCCAGCGCCGCCTCCCACGAGAAGCCGGTGAAGGCGAACAGCATCGCACTGAGCGCGCAGCCGCACAGCACGACCTGGGCAAGCCCGAAGCCGAAGATGTCGCGCCTGAGCCGCCACAGCCGGCTCGGATGGAGTTCGAGCCCGACGATGAAGAGGAGGAGAACGATGCCGAGCTCGGCGATGCCGAGCTTGCTCTCGGCGTCCGACGCAAGGTTCAGCGCCTGCGGGCCGATCAGCGCGCCGGCGACCAGATAGCCGAGGACCGCACCGAGCCCGAGCCGGCGGAAGACCAGGACGAGCGCCAGCGCCGCGCCGAGCAGCACGACGCCGTCGATCAGGATGCGCGCGGTGTCGGTCGCCTCGTTCATGGCCGCGCGCGCGCCGCCGCCTCGGCTACCGCCTCGAACGCCAGGCGGATCGAGGCGTGGCGGGCGGAATGCGGGCGGGCCGGCGCGAAGATCTCCAGCCCCGGCCAGTCGCCGGGATCGTCGCGGGTGCCGGCGAGGAATGCGGCAAGGGCGTCGCGCGCGGCAGCGAGCTCCTCGGGCGTATGGCCCAGCGCATGCTCCGCCATCAGCGCGGCGGACGCCTGACCGAGCGCGCAGGCGCGCACTTCCTGGCCGATCGCCCGCACTCGCCCCTCCGCATCGAGCGCGACGTCGACCGTGACCCGGCTGCCGCACACCGGCGAGCGGCGCTCGGCCGTGGCCTGCGGCTCGGCCAGTCGGGCCTGATGCGGGATGCTGCTGGCGAGGCGCAGGATGGTGGCGTTGTAGAGCGGCGCGGACATGGCCTCTATCTAGGCGATCTCGGCAGCATCTCCACCCCTCGGTCGAGGAGAAGGATCAGCTCGCATTGTCTCCCGCTGCCTCCGCACGGCGCTGACCGGCGGCGCGGCGGGTCGCCACGAAGTCAACGATGGCGCGGCTGCTGGCGTTGAGCAGGGGGAAGGTCTGCGAGGCGCGCATCCACTCGGGCCGCGCCGCGCCACCGCCATAGACGGTATCGGTGGCGAGATTGGCGAGCAGGAACAGCAAGGCCGCCCCGATCAGCCCCTTCAACGCGCCGAAGCCGACGCCGAGCACGCGATCGAGCGGCCCCAGCACCGACTGGCGCGTGCGCCGGCCGAGCGATCCGGCCAGTATCTTGCCGGCGAAGAAGGTGACGAGGAAGATCAACGCGAAAGCCAGCACCGCCGCACCGGCCGCCGTGCCGACGATGCCGGTCAGCAGCAGCGTCGCCGGCGCGTGCGCCACCTTCAGCGCGAAGATCGCCGCCACCCAGGCGAACAGCGACAGCAACTCGGTCACGAAGCCGCGAACCCCGCCCAGCAGCGCGCCGCCGCCGACGAGCAGCAGCACGATGATGTCGAGGGCGGTAAGCGCTTGCATGCGCAGAGAGCGCTAAGGCTTCGCCGCCGACCTTGCAACGCGCGGGATACACAGGCGCTCGCCATCTTCAGCGAAGCGATGGGTGCGAATAGTTCTTCTCGTGCGCTGCGGTTGCTGGTCTAATCTCGCAGGATGAGATGGGCTGCACTTGCGTTTGTCGCGGCGGCGATTGTAACGCCGGCCGCCGCGCAGGACCTCGCGATCACGGACCTGACCGTGGTCGACACCCGTACGGGAGCGCTCTCGCCGCACCAGACGGTCGTGATCCGCGGCGGCCGCATCGTCTCGGTCGGCTCGGATGCGGATCGCCGGAGCGCGCGGGTCGTGCGGGGCACCGGCAAGTTCCTGATCCCCGGCCTGTGGGACATGGTCACGCACCTCAGCTGGTCGCGTGCGAGCGCGCTGCCCGCGCTGGTGGCGAACGGCGTCACCGCCGTGCGCGACGAGGGCGGCGACCTCGCCGAAACCGCCGTCTGGGCGGAGGGTGTGCGAAGCGGTCGGCTGATCGGTCCGACGATCTACCAGGTAGGGCCGATGCTCAACGAAAGGAGCTTCAACCGCTACCAATATGCGCTCGGCTCGCCTGACCAGGCACGCGGCGCGGTGCGACTGCTCAAATTCCATAACGTCGACGGGTTGGAGATCGAACGCCGCGTTCCCCGCGACGTCTATTTCGCCCTGATCGCCGAAGCGAAAGCGGCGGGATTGCCGGTCGGGGGCAAGGTGCCGATGGACGTCACGCCCGCAGAGGCGTCCGACGCGGGCCAGGCGACGATCGACAATCTGGAAACGATCTACGACGGCATGTTCGCGGCTTCGCACGAACAGGATCCGATCGGCGGCATCGACGCGTTCCTGGCCTCCGGCGGCGGCGAAGCGCTGTTCGCGACGCTCGCCCGCAACCATACCGCCGTCACGCCTGCCATCTCCGCGGTCGCCTACGCGCTCGCCCACAACGATCCCGCCGCCGCGCCCGATCCCGATTATCGCTACGTCGCGCGATCCCAGCGCAAGCCGGCCAAACCGATCCCCCCTGAGGAGCTGGCCGAGTTCCGCGCCATGCTGCCCCGACTGCTGGCGACGATCGCAGGATTGCAGAAGGCGGGCGTCACGCTACTCGCCGGCACCGACCTGGCGGGAGACAGAGTACCGGGCTTCGGCTTGCACGAGGAGCTAGACCTGCTCGCGCGAGCGGGGCTCACGCCGCTCCAGGTCCTGCAGGCGGCGACGTTGAACCCGGCGAAGCTGATGAAGCGGACGGCCGACTACGGCACGGTCAAAGCAGGCAAATGCGCCGATCTCGTCCTGCTCGAAGGCGATCCGACACGCGACGTGACGGCGCTCCACCGGATCTCCGCGGTGGTGCTGCACGGCCGGCTGCTGGACCGACCGGCGCTAGACGCGCAGCTCCGCCGCGCGGCAAAGATCGCCGACGGCAGCTAGAACGCCGCAGCCCGGCAGGCTCATCCGCGCCCCAGCAGATGGTCGACGAGGCTGCCGAGCGTGCGGAAGCCGGCGAGCGGGATCGGGCCGCCGCCGTCGGCGACCGACGCCGGCACCAGCGCGCGGCCGAAGCCGAGCTTCGCCGATTCCCGGAGCCGGAGGCCTGCATGCGCCACCGGCCGGATCTCGCCCGACAAAGCGAGTTCGCCGAACGCGATCGTCTCGCTCGGCACCGGGCGCTCGGCGAGCGCCGAGACGAGTGCCGCCGCCACCGCCAGGTCGGCGGCCGGATCGGCGATGCGATAGCCGCCGGCGACGTTCAAATAGACCTCCGCCGCCGAGAAGCCGAGTCCGCAGCGCGCCTCCAGCACCGCCAGCACCATCGCCAGGCGCCCACTGTCCCAGCCGACCACGGCACGGCGCGGGGTGGCACCGCTCGCCAGCCGCACGACCAGCGCCTGGATCTCGACCAGCACCGGCCGGGTCCCCTCCATCGCCGGAAACACGGTCGCGCCGCTCACCGCCTCGCCGCGCGCGGTCAGGAACAGCGCGCTCGGATTGGCAACCTCCTCCAGCCCGTCCTCGGCCATCGCGAAGACGCCGATCTCGTCGGTGCCGCCGAAGCGGTTCTTGATCGCGCGCAGGATGCGGTACTGGTGGCTGCGCTCCCCCTCGAAGGAGAGGACGGTATCGACCATGTGCTCCAGCACGCGCGGGCCCGCGATCGATCCGTCCTTGGT
>CAXTTP010000218.1:0-5044 GCA_964247195.1 uncultured Sphingomonadaceae bacterium | reverse complement strand
ACGCCGCCCATATAATAGAGCACCTCGGACGAGACGATCAGGTCCCAGTCCGCGCCGAGCGGGGCGTTGAAGAAGTCGAGCAGCGCGAAGTCGACGTTGCCGATGCCCGCCGCCCGGCAACGCTGCGCGGCGCGATCGATGGCGACGCTGGAAATGTCCGTCGCGCAGAGCCGTTCGACCCGTCGCGCCAACTGCTTCGTGAACATCCCCTCCGCGCAGGCGAACTCGATCGCGCGACCGATCGGGCGGTCCCGCGGAAGCAGGCCGAGGGTGCGCTCATATTTCAGCTGCTCGTAGGGACTGCCATAGTTCCATGGATCCTCCTTCTCGAAGAAGGCATCCCACCCCGGCGTCGAGCCTTCGCCGGAGGCGGGTTCGTCGGCCGGCTCGGGCGCCGCGGTGACCGAACGGCGCCGCATCAGCCGGCGCGGGATCCGCGCGGCGACGGCCAGCGCCATGAAGCCGAGATCGACCGCCCGCGCCGTGGCGGGCTTCTTCTCGATCAGCTTGGCAGCGGTGCGCAGCGTCCGCCGCCAAACCTGCCCGGCGAGCAGCCGGCGCACCTGGGCTGCGGTCAGCGGCGCGATCGCTGGCCCGGGCAGCATCAGCTGCGCGCTCCTTGGCAGCCAGCGCGGGTAGAATTGCACCGCCTCGGCCGCGGCGGGCGGGTCGATGCCGCGCAGCAGCGTCAGCGGCGTCAGCGGTATTGAAAGCGTGCGGCCCACCATCGCCACGCCCGGCAGTCGGCCGTGCCGCGCCAGCTCGACCTCGACGTCGCGGAGCACGGCATAAGCGAGCTCGCCACCGCCGCAGCGCTCGGCCAGCGCCTCGAGCATCGCGGCGACCCGCCGCTCCATGTCCGGCCAGGCCCGTGCAAGATCGGCGTAGCGGCACCCGGCGCCCACCATCAGCCCGTCCAAGACCGTGCCGGACATGCCCTGCCGCTTCCACGGATAGGCCAGATCCTCGGGCAGCGCTCCGATCGACGCGAGGCCGTCGCCGCCGCGCCCGATCTCGGACGACGCGCTCCACAGCGCGCAGGACAGGATATTCTCGTCGAAGCTGCCGATCTCCAGCCCGTCGGCGAGATCGGGCGGCGCGTCCGGCACCCGCGGATCGGGCCGGCGCGCCCGATCGAGCACGGTGACGACGTCGCGGACCATCGCCACCGGATCGCGGGTCAGCGAGATGCCGGCGTTCCAGTAGAAGGCCAGCGCCGCCCGCTCGCGGGCGAAGCGCGCGCCCGAGCGGGCGACGCGCAGCCACAGGTCCCAGTCCTCGTTGGTGCGCAGCTCCGGATCGAACCCGCCGACCGCCTGCAGGATGCTTCGCCGCGCGACGACGCCGTGGATCACGGTGGGCGGCGCGGCGACGATCGACCGGAACGGATGCTCGCCTAGTTTCGGTGCCGGATAGCGCTCGGTCTCGCGGCCGGCCTGATCGCAGCGGACATAGCCGCAGCATACCGCGTCCGCGCGCTCGCCGCCGTCGAGATGGCGGAGCATGCGTTCGAGATGATCGGGCGCGATGGTGTCGTCGGCGTCGAGGAACAGCACCCATTCGCCACGCGCGACGGCGAGCCCGGCGTTGCGCGCCGCCGACGCGCCGCCATTCGCCTGCACCAGCACGATGATGCGCGGATCGTCGCGTGCGCGATCCCGCGCCAGCGCCTCGGTGCCGTCGGTCGAGCCGTCGACGACGACGATATGCTCGCGATCGGCGACGCGCTGGCGCGCGACGCTGTCGAACACGCGTCCCAGCGTGGCCGCAGCGTTGTGCGCGGGGGTGACGATGCTCACCCGCGGGATCGCCGACCCGCCGACAGCGGCCCGCCGCGCCGGCACGGTCGGTTTCGGGGTTGAGCGCTGGAGCATATCAGCGCGCCGCCAGCCGACAGATCGTCGCCGATCGGGATTTATCGTCCTCATATTCATACGCCAACGGCAGCGGCTCGAGGTCGCGGCAGCGCGGGTTCGGCCCGGCGCGCAGCCGTACGGCGACGCCGCGCTGCTGGAACAGCGCCAGCCGCGCCGGGCTCGCGCCGACATCCGCCGACAGGATTCCGCCGGATCCGGCCAGCCGCCGCAGCTGATCGGCGATCCGCACGCTCGCCCCGCCCTGCCGAACGGCGACGGAGGCCGCGACGACGCCCGCGTCGGCGAGCATCGCCAATCCGCAGAGCGCCGCCAGCCAGCGCCCGCGCGGCCACGTCGCCGCGGCGCCGGCGAACAGCAGCGGCGCGAGCCAGAGCTGCGGCACGTAGCGCACCGCCCAGCTCTCCGGCATGGCGAACGAGGACAGCAGGATGGCGAGCCCGCTCAGCGCCACGATCGCCGGCGTGCCGGCCAGCGGCGGCCGCTTCGCCGCCACGTACAGCGCACAGGCCAAACCGAGCAGCAGCGCACCCGAGAACAGCGGTCCGAAGCCGCCAAGGAACACCTCGGGATCGCCTGCCAGCCTGAGCTCGCCGGCGCGGATCGCGAACGGCGGCTTGTATACCGGACCCGTATAGCTGGTCTCTCCGGCCAGCGACATCGCCAGACGCACCGGATCGGAATGGTGGAGCAGCGCCGGCGGCCGGAACTCGTCGTCGATCACGATCTGCGGCGCGCCGCGCATTGGATAAACCGGATTGCCGTTCTTGATCGTGTTGCGCAGATAGGGGTCGGCGCCGATCACGAAGAGCGCCACGATCGCGGCCGCCAGCAGCAGCGCGCCCCGCCCGACCGCCGGCCGCCAGCCGCTTCGCAGCAGCGTGAGCAGGCACAGCCAGGCGCAGAGCATGCCGAGGATCAGGATCGCGGACTGTTTCGTGTTGAGCGCCACCGCCAGCACCGCCAGCGCGACCAGCATCGCACGGCGCTCGCCGCTGACGACCGCGAGCACCCCGAACACCAGGAACAGCGCGACGAAGCCGGCCATCATGCCGTCGTTCATCCGCGAGAACAGCTCCTGCAGCACGATCGGGTTGAGCGCGGCCAGCGCCGCCGCCGCGACGCTCGCCGGTAGCGATGCGCCCAACCGGCGCGCGGCGCCCTGGATGGCGCCGAAGGTCGCCACCGCGAGCAGCACCGTCTCGGTCTTGGCGGACTCGTAGGTCAGGCCGGCGGCGACCTGGAGCGCGCCGAATATCCAGTGCGCCTTGGGGAAGTGCCAGGCCCACATCTCCTCGTCGCTGCCCGGCGCCACGAAGTCGGAGAAACTGCCGTGATACGGGTTCCAGCCGTTCACGAACGCCCACATCGCGGTGAAATGATAATCCTGCCCGTCATAGCTGACATCGACCAGCGCCTGCCCGGCAAGCGCCGCCGCGACATAGACGCCGAGGAGCAGGATCGTCGCCCGGAGCAGGCTGACGCGCCCGAAGAGGCTGGCGAGGGCAATCCCGCCGAGCGCCGCCAGCAGCAGGATGACGATGCTCGCCGGCTGCGAGAAGCGGCCGCCCAGCACCGTCCAGACGTCGGCGAAGCCGTACGCCAGCGCCACGAACCCGGCGGCCATCGCTGCGACCTGCAGGCCCCGGTCGCCCGCGCGCGCCGTGCGCACCTCGGCGGTGAGCACGGCCGCCTCGTCGTGCAGCCAGTCGCGTGCCATGCGGAGGGTGGCCGCCACGATCAGAGGTCGCCTTCGTCGGGCGAAGAGATGTGCGGACCGAAGATGCGCGCGAAGCTCGCGAGCGTCCAGTCGCCGCAGACCGGGATACGCGGCGTCTGCATCTCGAGCCCGCACACCGGCGCGAGCCCGCCGTCGGCATGGAAGAGGCGGCGGTAGCCCGCCGCTTCCAGCACCTGCTCGATCCGCGTGTCGGAGAGGCCCAGCGGTGGCGCGACGGTGCGGATCTCGCTGCCCAGCACATGCTCGAGCGTCAGCCGCGAGCGCACCGCCTCGGCGAGCAGGTCGCGGCTCGGCATGTTGTCGGCCGGGCGGCCCGATACGAGCCGGCTGCCGAAGGTTACGCCCTGCCCCGCCAGCGCCATCACCCGCTGCCAGTCGAGCCCTTCGGTCGCAACGAACAGGTGCAGGCCGAAGCCGTTGCTCCGGATCAGCGGCCAGGCGGAGTCGATCCAGCCGTCGCCGCCGTCGTCCGCGGTCAGCAGGATCGTGCGGCCGCGCAGCGACGCCGCGTGCGCGGCCCCCGTCCGCAGTTCCTCGGGCGTGACCGAATGGAAGCCGCGCCGCCGCAGGAAGCGCAGTTGCTGCTCGAGCTGGTCGAGCGAAACCTGCTTGCCGTAGAGCAGCACCGGCAGGCGGTAGGCGCGCTCGTTGTATGCCGCCCGGCGCGTGCACAAGGCACCGTTCCAGACGACGCTGGAGGCGACGTCCGGCTCCAGCTCCGCCCCGATCGGCATCGGATCGATCGATGGGCACGGGCGCGGATCGGCCGGCTCGACCCGTCGGAACAGATCGATCCGGTACAGATCGGTCTCGACCGAGCGGACCAGCGCCAGCCGCGGCTCGGCCGCGAAGATCGCATGGATCGACGCCGCGCCCACCGTGTCCTCCCAGTCGAAGCCGGTGCGGCTGGGATCGTCGTGGATCTCGTAGGCGTGAGCATGGACGAAATGGCCGCCGGGGGCGAGCACCCCGGCGATATCGCCGGCGAGTGCGGCCAGAAGTTCCCGCGACGGCGCGAAATAGAGCACCTCCGAGCAGGTGACGAGATCATATTCGCCGGCGATCCTGCCCTTGAACAGGTCGTGCGCGGCGAACTCGACGTTGCCGAAGCGGGCGGTGCGGCGCCTCGCGCGCTCGATTGCGGTGGTCGAGATGTCGACCGCGCGTACCGTCTCGACCTCGGCGGCGAGCAGCTCGGTGAAGCGGCCCTCCGCGCAGGCGAGTTCCAGCGCACGGCGGGGCGCTCCGGTCAGCGCCAGCGCCAGCGTGCGCCGATATTTGAGCTGCTCGTAGGCGCTGCCATAGTTCCACGGGTCCTCCTGCGCGAAGAACCGCTCCCACTCCGCCGCGCTCGACCCGGTGCCGGGATGGTCCCGGCCGGTGCAGGGCACCGCCAGCCGCGGCACCGTCGCCCCGGCCAGTTCCGCGG
>CAXTTP010000217.1:0-5045 GCA_964247195.1 uncultured Sphingomonadaceae bacterium | reverse complement strand
GCCGGTCGGCCGCGGCCAGCGCGAGCTGATCATCGGCGACCGCCAGACCGGCAAGAGCGCCGTCGCGATCGACACCTTCATCAACCAGAAGACCGCCAACGCCGGCGACGACGAGTCGAAGAAGCTCTACTGCATCTACGTCGCCGTCGGCCAGAAGCGCTCGACCGTCGCCCAGCTCGTCCGCACGCTGGAGGAGAATGGCGCGATGGAATATTCCATCGTCGTCGCCGCGACCGCATCCGAGCCGGCTCCGCTCCAGTTCCTCGCGCCCTATACCGGCTGCGCGATGGGCGAGTATTTCCGCGACAACGGCATGCACGCGGTCATCGTCTATGACGACCTGTCCAAGCAGGCGGTCGCCTATCGCCAGATGTCGCTGCTGCTGCGCCGCCCGCCGGGCCGCGAAGCCTATCCGGGCGACGTCTTCTATCTCCACTCGCGCCTGCTGGAGCGCGCGGCGAAGATGAACGACGACAATGGCAACGGCTCGCTGACCGCGCTGCCGATCATCGAGACGCAGGCCGGCGACGTCTCCGCCTACATCCCGACCAACGTCATCTCGATCACCGACGGCCAGATCTTCCTCGAGACCGACCTGTTCTACCAGGGCGTGCGGCCGGCCATCAACGTCGGCCTCTCGGTCAGCCGGGTCGGCTCGGCGGCGCAGACCAAGGCGATGAAGAAGGTCGCCGGCTCGATCAAGCTCGAGCTCGCCCAGTATCGCGAGATGGCGGCCTTCGCGCAGTTCGGCTCCGATCTCGATGCGTCCACGCAGCGCCTGCTCAACCGCGGCGCGCGGCTGACCGAGCTGCTCAAGCAGCCGCAGTTCAGCCCGCTGCCGTTCGAGGAGCAGGTCGTCTCGATCTTCGCCGGCGTGAACGGCCATCTCGATGCCGTGCCGGTGCCCGCCGTCACCCGCTTCGAGGCGGCCCTGCTCAGCCACATGCGCGCGCATGAGGGCGATGTGCTCGGCGCGATCCGTGATTCGAAGGATCTCAGCGACGACACGCGCGGCAAGCTGAAGACCGCGATCGAGGGCTTCGCGAAGACCTTCGCCTGAAGTCGACGACGCAGGAAGAAACGGGAAAGCATGGCCAGCCTCAAGGCACTCAAGGTCCGCATCGCCTCGGTGAAGTCGACGCAGAAGATCACCAAGGCGATGAAGATGGTCGCGGCCGCGAAACTGCGCCGCGCGCAGATGGCCGCCGAGGCCGGGCGCCCTTATTCGGAGCGGCTGAACGCCGTGCTGGCGCGGCTCGCGGCGACTGTTACGGTCGGTCCGGAGAGCCCCAAGCTGCTCGCCGGAACGGGCAAGGACGAGCGCCATCTGCTCGTCGTCGCGACTTCCGAGCGCGGGCTGGCCGGCGCGTTCAACACCAACATCGTGCGCGCCGCACGCAGGAAGGCGGACGAGCTGATCCGCCAGGGCAAGCAGGTCCGCTTCTACCTGATCGGCAAGAAGGGCCGCGCGGTCATCTCGCGGTTGTTCCCGGGTACGATCGTTCACCAGGTCGACCAGTCCCACATCAAGAACGTCGCCTTCAGCGATGCGCTATCGGTCGCGCAGGACCTGACCGCCCGTTTCGAGGCGGGCGAGTATGACGTGGCGCACCTGTTCTACGCGCGCTTCCAGTCGGCGCTGGTGCAGGAGCCGACCGAGCAGCAGATCGTCCCGGTCGCACTGCCGACCGCCGGCGCGGCCGGCGACAAGAGCGGTACCCATGCGGCGATCGAATATGAACCCGACGAGGAGGAGATTCTCGCCGCGCTCCTGCCGCGCAACATCGCGGTCCAACTGTTCCGCGCGATGCTGGAAAATGCCGCGTCCGAGCAGGGCAGCCGCATGACCGCGATGGACAATGCCACCCGCAATGCCGGCGACATGATCAATCGCCTCACCATTCAGTACAACCGCACCCGCCAGGCCGCGATCACGACCGAGCTGATCGAGATCATCGCCGGCGCCGAAGCGCTCTAAACGACATAAGCAGGCAAGGAAGCAGCATGGCCACCGCCCCCGTTCAGACCACCAACAATGTCGGCCGCATCAGCCAGGTGATCGGCGCCGTCGTAGACGTGTCGTTCGACACCGCGCTGCCGCCGATCCTATCCGCGCTGGAGACGCGCAACGGCGACAACCGGCTCGTCCTCGAGGTCGCGCAGCACCTCGGCGAGTCGACCGTCCGCACGATCGCGATGGACTCGACCGAAGGGCTGACGCGCGGCCAGGAGGTCACCGACACGGGCTCGCAGATCCGGGTGCCGGTCGGCCCCGAGACGCTCGGCCGCATCCTCAACGTCATCGGCGAGCCGATCGACGAGCGCGGGCCGGTCAACGCCACCCGCACCGCGCCGATCCATGCCGAAGCTCCGCTGTTCATCGACCAGTCGACCGAGAGCGCCATCCTGGTGACCGGCATCAAGGTGATCGACCTGATCGCACCCTACGCCAAGGGCGGCAAGATCGGCCTGTTCGGCGGCGCCGGCGTCGGCAAGACGGTGCTGATCCAGGAGCTGATCAACAACATCGCCAAGGGCCATGGCGGCACCTCCGTGTTCGCCGGCGTCGGCGAACGCACCCGCGAGGGCAACGATCTCTATCACGAGTTCCTCGACGCCGGCGTCATCGCCAAGGATGCCGACGGCAACCCGACGTCGGAGGGTTCCAAGGTCGCGCTGGTGTTCGGCCAGATGAACGAGCCGCCGGGCGCGCGCGCCCGCGTCGCGCTGTCCGGGCTGACGATGGCCGAATATTTCCGCGACGAGGAGGGCCAGGACGTCCTCTTCTTCGTCGACAACATCTTCCGCTTCACCCAGGCCGGTTCGGAAGTGTCGGCGCTGCTCGGCCGCATTCCGTCCGCGGTCGGCTACCAGCCGACGCTGTCGACCGACATGGGCGCGTTGCAGGAGCGGATCACCTCGACCAACAAGGGCTCGATCACCTCGGTGCAGGCGATCTACGTGCCCGCCGACGACTTGACCGATCCGGCTCCGGCGACCTCGTTCGCGCACTTGGACGCGACCACCACGCTGTCGCGCGCGATTTCCGAGCTCGGCATCTACCCGGCTGTCGACCCGCTCGATTCGACCAGCCGCGTGCTCACGCCGCGCATCGTCGGCCAGGAGCATTATGAGGTGGCGCGCGCCGTCCAGGAGATCCTGCAGAAGTACAAGTCGCTGCAGGACATCATCGCCATCCTCGGCATGGACGAGCTGTCCGAAGAGGACAAGCTGACGGTCAGCCGGGCGCGCAAGATCCAGCGCTTCCTGAGCCAGCCCTTCCACGTCGCCGAGGTGTTCACCGGCATCCCCGGCAAGTTCGTGCCCATCGAGGATACGGTGCGCAGCTTCAAGGCGATCGTCGCCGGCGAATATGACCATCTGCCCGAGAACGCCTTCTACATGGTCGGCTCGATCGACGAGGCGGTCGAGAAGGCACAGAAGCTCGCCGAGGCGGCGTGACGGCGGGCGACGACCTGCGCATCGAGGGAAGATAAATGGCCAACCTCCATTTCGAACTGGTCACGCCCGAGAAGCTCCTCCGCTCGGAGGAGGTGTTCATGGTGGTCGTACCCGGCACCGAAGGCGATTTCGGCGTGCTCGCCGGGCATGCTCCGTTGATGTCGGTGGTGCGGCCGGGCGAGCTCGCCATCTATTCCTCGCCGACCCAGGTGACCGCCCGCATCCATGTCGAGGGTGGCTTCGCCGAAGTGAGCGAGCGCGGCCTGACCGTGCTCGCGGAGCAGGCGACCGAGGGCTGAACTCCTCCGCGCCGGTTGCCGGATGCGGTTAGCGAATTGTCAAAGCTTGGCCGTTAAGCCCGCCCGAGGTGCCCCGCGTGGGCCATGGGCATGGGGTTGGCATGAGCGCATTCGGACGGCGAAGCGGCGCAGGCGCAGGGGCAGGTGCAAGCGGTCAGCGTCCCTCGTTCGGGGTAGCGCGACCGATGCAGGGCGGCTCGGCGGCGGCCGCGGAAGGCGGATCGCAGTTCCCGCCGATCGATGCGGCACCCATTGCGGACCTCACCACGTCGGCCGCCTCGATGGATGCGATGGCGCGGCTGACCAGCCGCCAGGACGCCTCGGGGGAGGCGGCATCGAGCCGGGTCGAAGGCTTCGAAGCGTCCATTCACAAGATCAAGGAGCAGGTGCTGCCGCGCCTGCTGGAGCGCGTCGATCCCGAAGCGGCGGCGACGCTCAGCAAGGATGAGCTGGCCGAGGAGTTCCGCCCGATCATCGGCGAGGTGCTGGCCGAGCTCAAGATTACCCTCAATCGCCGCGAGCAGTTCGCGCTGGAGAAGGTGCTCGTCGACGAGCTGCTCGGCCTCGGACCGCTCGAGGAACTGCTCAACGATCCGCTGATCACCGACATCATGGTCAACGGCCCGGACCAGACCTACATCGAGAAGCGCGGCAAGCTCGAGATCGCGCAGGTCAATTTCCGCGACGAGGAGCATCTCTTCCAGATCGCGCAGCGCATCGTCTCCAAGGTCGGCCGCCGTGTCGACCAGACCACCCCGCTCGCCGACGCTCGCCTCGCCGACGGTAGCCGCGTCAACGTCATCGTGCCGCCGCTGTCGCTGCGCGGCACGGCCATCTCGATCCGCAAGTTCTCCGCCAAGCCGATCACGCTCGACATGATGGCGCGCGGCGGATCGATGAGCGAGCGGATGGCGACGGCGCTGAAGATCGCTGGCGCCAGCCGCTTTAACATCATCATCTCGGGCGGCACCGGTTCGGGCAAGACGACGATGCTGAACGCGCTCTCCAAGATGATCGATCCCGGCGAGCGCGTCATCACCATCGAGGACGCCGCCGAGCTCCGGCTGCAGCAGCCGCACTGGCTGCCGCTGGAAACGCGCCCGGCCAACCTCGAGGGCAACGGCCAGATCAGCATCCGCGATCTCGTCGTCAACGCGCTGCGCATGCGGCCCGATCGCATCATCCTGGGCGAGATCCGCGGCGCCGAATGTTTCGACATGCTCGCCGCCATGAACACCGGCCATGACGGATCGATGTGCACGCTCCACTCCAACTCCCCGCGCG
>CAXTTP010000216.1:0-5065 GCA_964247195.1 uncultured Sphingomonadaceae bacterium | reverse complement strand
GGCCTGGCCGGCGCCGTCGGTCTGGGCGGCAGCGGCGGTGGCGAGGAGCGACAGGGCGGCGGCCCCGGAAAGGATTCGTTTCAAGCGAAGCTCCTCGGCGGCAATGCCGCGCAAAAAGCTGGCGATGCACGCGCAAAGGACGGCAGATCAAGTGCTTCCGTCGAACGCGGGGTGTCGCCGGTCGAAAAGCTGCGGTACGCCGGCACGCACCTCCCTTCCGACTTGCGGACTCCTCGCTCATGCGCCCCTTCCGTCTCTTGCCGATCGCGCTCGCCGCCACGATGCTTGCCGCCGCGGCACCGCCGCCGGCCGCCGACCCCCATGCCGATCTCGAGGCAGTGGAAGGTCCCGCCGCGATCGCGACGGTGCAGCGCTGGAACGCCGCCACCGCGAAGGCGCTCACCGCCACGCCGCGCTTCGCCGCCTATCAGGCGCGCGCGCTGGCGTTGCTGCAGGACGACGCCCAGATTGCCGAGCCCGACCAGATCCTTGGCGACCGCGTGCTCAACCTGTGGCGCGACGCCAAGAATCCGCGCGGGCTCTGGCGGATCGCCAGCCTCGACAGCTTCACCGCCGGCAGGCCGGACTGGACGGTGCTGATCGACGTCGACGCGCTGGGCAAGGCCGAGGGCGAGAGCTGGGTGTGGCACGACGCCACCTGCCCGCCGCCCGCTTATGACCGCTGCATGGTGGCGCTGGCCGACGGCGGCACGGACGCGACCGTGGTGCGCGAGTTCGACATCGCCACCCGCGCCTTCGTGCCCGGCGGCTTCACCGTGCCGCAGGCCAAGACGAAGGTAGCCTGGGCCGGCCGCGACGCGCTCTTCGTGGCCACCGATTATGGCCCCGGCAGCATGACGACGTCCGGCTATGCGCGGCGGATCAAGCTGTGGCGGCGCGGCACGCCGCTCGGCGATGCCCGCCAGGTCGGCGAGATCGCGGCGACCGACGTCGAATTCTCGCTCGGCATGGCGATCGACGGCGGCACCGCCTTTCCGCTCGCGACGCGGGAGATCGACACCTACAATCACGAGCTGTTCCACCTCACGCCGGACGGGCGGATGATCCGCTCGCCGCTCCCGCTCGACGCCGATACCAAGGACATGATCGGCGGCCGGATGGTGGCGCAGCTCAACAGCGCGTGGGGGAAGTACCCGGCCGGCTCGCTGGTGGCCTATTCCGTGACAGACCTGCTGGCCGGCCGCACGCCGGCGATCGAGCAGGTGATGGTGCCGACCAGGACGCAGGCGATCGAGCAGGTCGGCGCGAGCGATACGGTCGTCTGGGTGAAGCTGCTGGACGATGTCTCGGGCAAGCTGATCGCGCTGTCACGCGGCGCGGACGGCCACTGGACGCAGGCTCCGGCGACGCTGCCCGCCGACGCCACCGTCAACCTGGCGGCTGTGGCCGGAACGCGCGATCTCGCCTTCGCGACGGTGCAGGGCATGCTGACGCCGCCGACGCTCTACGCGGTCCAGCCGAACGCCCCGCCCGTCACGGTGCAAGCGTTGCCGGCGCGGTTCGACGCCTCGAACATGACCGTCGAGCAGCGCTTCGCCCTGGCAAAGGACGGCACCCGCATCCCCTATTTCCTGGTCCGGCGGAAAGACAGCCACGGGCCGGTGCCGGCGCTCATCCACGCCTATGGCGGCTTCCGCGTCGCGCAGACGCCGACCTACCTGACCAGCGAGCCCTATCGCGCCGGGCCGACCGCGCTGTTCTGGGTCGAGGAGGGCAATGCCTATGTGCTCGCCAACATCCGCGGCGGCGGCGAATATGGCCCGGCCTGGCACGCCGCGACGGTGCGCGAGAAGCATCAGACCGCGTTCGACGATTTCTACGCGGTCGCCGAGGATCTCGTCCGCACCGGCGTCAGCGCCAAGGGCCGGATCGCCGGCTCGGGCCGCTCCAACGGCGGGCTGCTCGCCGCGGCCGCGCTGGTGCAGCGGCCCGACCTATATGGTGCGATGGTGATAGGATCGCCGCTGATCGACATGAGGCGCTATTCGCACCTGCTCGCCGGCGCCTCTTGGATGGGCGAATATGGCGATCCGGACAAGCCGGCGGACTGGGCATTCATCCGCAGATACTCTCCCTACCAGGCGCTGCGGCGCGGCGTCCGCTACCCGGTGCCGTTCATCTACACCTCGACCAAGGACGATCGCGTCCATCCCGGCCATGCCCGCAAGCTCGCCGCCCGGCTCGAGGATTATGGCGATCCCTTTTATTATTTCGAATCGATGGAGGGTGGCCACGCCGCCGGCGCGGACCGCGCGGAAGACGCCTATCGCGCGGCGATGATCACCACCTATCTCGATACGGTGCTCGGAACCGCCCCCCGGCCGGGCCGCTCGCTGGGCAAATGACCCGGAGGCGAACGGCTACTCGACCCGGCCGATCTCGCCGGCGCCCGGCGCGGGCACAAGGCGCGGCTCGACCAGCCGCCAGAGATCGAGGAAGGCCGCCGTCGCCGGCGAGCGCGGCGCATAGTCGCCGACCGGCGCATGGTGATCCGCCATCATCTCGACCGCGCTCGCCATCGGGATCACCGGGCAGCCGGCGTTCGCCTCCATCGCGACGCGATGCGCGAGCCGGCGCTTGTCGACCATCGTGAACACCGGGAAGATCGGCGGGCTCGTCCCGCCGTCGCGCGCTAGATACTCGCGCACCTCGTCATAGGCGCGGCGCGACAGCGTCGAGGGGATCATCGGGTTGAGGATGAGCGAGGCGGCACGCATCACCTGCCGGCTGGTGAAGCTGAGCCCCGGCGGACAATCGAGCAGGATGACGTCATAATGCCCATCGAGATCGTCGAGCAGGTGGCGCAGATGCTGCTTGCGATCGATCTCGACGAAGATCTGGTCGAGGCCGCGCAGCGATCCGTCCGCCGGCAGCAGGTCGAGCCCCGGCACCCGTGTCGGCTGGATGATGTCCTGCGGCGGGATGTCGCACTCCAGCACCGCGCGCGCCTCCTCGCCGCGCTGGGCCGGCCCCGCCAGGATGAAGGTCGACGCGGCCTGGCCGTCCAGGTCCCAGAGCAGCGTGCGCCGTCCCGATGCCTTCGCCGCCGCCCAGGCGAGATTCACCGCCAACGTCGTTTTGCCGACGCCGCCCTTCATGCTGTAGATCGCGACGGTGGCCATGGCTTCTCTCCGGATGCGCCGGACCGTCTTGTAGTCTCCTGGTAGCGGTTCCGGCCAGCGATCTGAAGCAGCCCACGCGCAGGGCGTTGATGTGGCCCCCTTTTCGTCTTTGGGACGTTCAACGACGGCCAACGAGAAAATGCGTGCAGCCCCGGATCGCCCACATCAACGCCGTCGCCACCGCCGTTCCCGCCAACGACGTCCATGCCGCGTTCATCGGCTGGGCCGGGGGGCGGATCGCCGAGCCGCGCGCGCGTGCGCTGTTCCAGCGCATGGCGGAGCGATCGGGCATTGCCCACCGCTGGTCGGTGCTGCCGGCGACGGCCGACGGCGGGTCGCCGACTTCGCCCGGCGGTTTCTACGCCGTCGATCCCCTGCCGCCGACCTCGGCGCGCATGACGCTATATGCCGAGGCGGCGCCGCGACTCGCGCTCGAGGCGGTCGCCGGGCTCGGCCCGCTGGGGCCGATCAGCCACCTCGTCGTGGCGAGCTGCACCGGCTTCGTCGCGCCGGGCATCGACCAGATCATCGCCCGCGCGCTCGGCCTGGACGGAGGCGTCGAGCGTACGCTGATCGGCTTCATGGGCTGTTACGCTGCCGTCGCCGCGCTGCGCGCCGCGCATCACATCGTCCGCTCTGAGGCCGACGCCCGCGTTCTGGTGATCACGGTCGAGCTGTGCAGTCTGCACCTCCAATCCGACGATGCGATCGAGCCGCTGCTGTCGATGCTCCAGTTCGGCGACGGCGCCGCCGCTGCGCTGGTGAGCGCGGCGCCGACCGGATTCGCGATGGAACGCTTCTTCTCGGCGACGCTGCCCGATTCGGATGCGCTCATTCGCTGGACGATCGGCGATCAGGGCTTCGCCATGCACTTGTCGGGGGAAGTGCCGGCACGGATCGGCAAGGCGCTCGCCGACCCGACCTTCGCCGCCGCGCTGGTCGGCGCCGAGCAGGCGTCGATCGACGCCTGGGCGGTGCATGCCGGCGGCCGCTCGATTCTCGATGCCGTCGAGCAGGCGCTCAAGCTGCCGGCCGACGCGCTTGCCGCCTCTCGCGACATCCTCGCCCGCTTCGGCAACATGTCGTCATCGACCTTGATGTTCGTGATGAAGGCGCTGCTGGGCGGCGAGGCGCGGGACGGGATCGCGGTCGCCTTTGGCCCCGGGCTTGCCGCCGAAGGCTTCCGGTTCGCACGGGCATCGTGAGCAATCTCGCGATCCGCTCGCGGGAGGCGGAGCAGATGGATGCGGCGGAGCTCGATCCCGCCACCTATGCAGCGGTGCTGCGCGATCTCGCCGAGGTTAATCGGGTCACGATGTCTGGCCGGCCAACGCTCGGCTTCCTCGATCGCGCGATCGGCCCGGCCCGGCGGCTGCGCCTGCTGGATGTCGGCTTCGGCCATGGCGACATGCTGCGACGGATCGCGCGCTGGGCTGGGCGGCGCGGCATCGCCGCCGAGCTCGTCGGCATCGACCTCAACCCGAAAAGCGCCGAGGTTGCGCGCGCCGCCACCCCGCCGGAACTCGCCATCGAATGGCGCGCCGGCGACTATGCCGAGCTTGCCGGCGGCGGCTTCGACGTGGTGCTGTCGAGCTTCGTCGCGCACCACATGAGCGATGCCGAGCTGCTCGCCTTCCTGCGCTTCATGGAGGCGGAGTCGGCGCGCGGCTGGCTGGTCAACGATCTCCACCGCCACCGCTTCGCCCATCTCGGCTTCCCGCTGCTGGCGGGCCTGATGCGCTGGCACCCGATCGTGCGCCACGACGGGCGGCTGTCGATCGCGCGCTCCTTCCGTCGCGACGAATGGCAGGCACTGCTCGACCGCGCCGGTCTCGCCGAGGTCGCGCGGATCGTCCGCCGCTTTCCCTTCCGGCTGTGCGTCGAACGGATCCGCTGATCGTCGGCGGCGGCCCGGCCGGGGC
>CAXTTP010000215.1:3784-5072 GCA_964247195.1 uncultured Sphingomonadaceae bacterium | reverse complement strand
CGGCGGGGCTGTCCCGCCGCGGCTACGGCCCGCGCCGCGTCGGCGACGCGCTCCGCGCCGCGGGCATCGCCGAAGACGATGCCGCGCCTGCGCTGGAGGAAGCCGGCGAGCAATCCTGGCGCGCCGCCGAGGCTTTTGCCAAGCGTCGGAAAATAGGTCCTTTTGCCGCGGCCGCCGGCGACCGCGACGAGCGCCGCAAAGCGTTCGCGGCAATGCTCCGCGCCGGCCATGCGCCTGCGATCGCCCGCGCCTTCGCCGCCGCCGAACCCGGCGTCCTGCCCGAGCGGGAGCCGTGAACGATACCGCAAAGGATGTTCGATTCGGTGGACATTTATGATAGCTTAACCCGCATATAGGGGAGCGAAGGCTGGATGAGGCTTGATCGGCCAGTGGCAGCGGTGCTGGAGACCGAGCTTGCGCCGTGCGACGCGGACGGCGCCGACGACGATGCCAGCGCGGCAGCCGCCGGAGCTGCCGAGATCGCCGCCGACGGGGACGCCGAGCCGCTCGAACGGCTGACGGGCGCGGTGAAGTGGTTCGATGCGACGCGCGGGTTCGGCTTCGTCACCGGCGACGGCACCGAGGGCGACGTGCTCGTCCATTTCTCGATTCTGCGCGAGCATGGCCGTCGCACGCTGCCGGAGGGCGCGCGGATCGAATGCCTCGCCGTCCGCCGCGAACGCGGCCTGCAATGCCGCCGCGTGCTCTCGATCGACCTCAGCACCGCCACCGGCCCGGACGCCGATGCCATTGCACTGCGCTCCACCGACCGGGTCGATCCGACGCGGCTGCTGGTCGATGCCGGCGCGTTCGAGGCGGTAACCGTCAAATGGTTCAACCGGCTCAAGGGCTATGGTTTTCTCGTGCGCGACGACGATCCGCGCGATATATTCGTGCACATGGAAACCGTTCGCCGCGCCGGCATCGCCGATCTCACTCCCGAGCAGCGCCTGCTCGCCCGCATCGCCGCCGGCCGCAAGGGACCGCTCGCCGTCGTCGTCGCGGCCGAAGCCTGATGCGTCGCCTGCTGCTGGGTGCGGCGGCCGCCGCGCTGCTCGCCGTCGCGCCGAACGCGCCGTCCTTCGCCCGCAATGCGCCGCAACATCTCGCCACCGCCCCGCTCAGGATCCAGACCCGGCACGGCGCACGCCGCTTCCGCGTCGAGATGGCGCGCACCGAGGCGGAGCAGGCGCAGGGCCTGATGTTCCGCACCGTCGTCGCCAAGGGGACCGGCATGCTGTTCCCGATGGACCCGCCGCGACCGGCGAGCTTCTGGATGAAGAACACG
>CAXTTP010000215.1:0-3774 GCA_964247195.1 uncultured Sphingomonadaceae bacterium | reverse complement strand
CTGTTCATCCGCGCCGACGGAACGATCGCCCGGATCGCCGCCAACACGACGCCGCAGACGCTCGATCTGGTCGAATCCGGCGAGCCGGTGGCGGCAGTGCTGGAGATCGCCGGCGGAGCCGCCGCCAGGGAGCGGATCGCCGAGGGCGACCGCGTGCACTGGGCAGGCGGCCCGGCCGGCTGATCGCGGCCTCGCTGGCCGTGTGTGGCCGGTTGCGTCTTGGGCGGTTGCGTCGCGGACGGGTTCGGCGCTAAGCGGCGGCGATGGGTCTGCTCAAGAGTATCTTCACCTGGTGGGACGGGGCGACGATCGGCACCGCGCTGTTCACCCGCCGCAACGGCCGCCGCGTCGGCAGCGATGCGTTCGGCAACGTCTATTTCGAGGGGAAGAAGGGCGGCCGCCGCTGGGTGATCTACGGCGGTTCCAACGATGCCAGCCGGGTTTCTCCGGACTGGCATGGCTGGCTCCACCATACGCTTGACGACCTTCCCGATGCGGCGCTGCCGCCGGCGCGCGGCTGGGAGAAGCCGCCCATTCCAAACCTGACCGGGACGAGCGAGGCCTATCGCCCGTCCGGCGCGCTCGAGCAGGGCGGCCGCCGTGCCGCCGCGACCGGCGACTATGAGGCGTGGAGCCCGAACTAGACGATGAAGAGCATCCTCAAGGAAAGCGGCGTCGAGGCGCTGATCGGGCTGTTGGTGGTGTTGCTGGCCGGCTGGTTCGTGCTGTTCGCCTGGCAGCGGACGGGCGGCGGCGTCGGCGAGGGCATGGTCCACGTGACCGCCCTGTTCCCGAACGCCACCGGCCTGAACCCGGGCACGGATGTCCGCGTCGCCGGGCTGAAGGTGGGCTCGGTCGCCGATCAGAAGCTCGACCCGCAGAGCTTCCAGGTGGCGGTGACGCTGGCGCTGGATCCCAAGGTCAAGCTGCCGTCCGACAGCAGCGCCTCGATCACCTCGGAAGGGCTGCTCGGCGGCACCTTCATCGCGCTTTCGCCCGGCGGTTCGCCGACACCGCTGAAATCCGGCGACACGATCGTCGACACGCAGGGCTCGATCGACATGATGAGCCTGATCGGCCAGTTCATCAACAAGTCCGGCAGCGGTTCGGGCGCGTCGAACGCCAGCGCTCCGGCGGCGGCCACCCCGGCACCGTGAGGCGCGCGGCCGTAGCGGTCGCGCTCGCCGGGCTGTTCGGCGTGGCGGCATGGGAAGGCGCGCTCGCGCTTCAGGAGGAGACGCAGGCGCCGGCCGGGGCGGGGGAAGAAACGCCTGCCGACGACAGTCCGCCTGCGGACGAGGCGAAGCCTGCCGCACACGCGCCAGCGGCGGCCGCCGCGCCGGTCGTGAAGGTCGAGACGCCAATGGCGGATCGCGTCGCGGTGCTAGGCGTGCTGAATAAGCGCAACGGTCTGTGGCGCGACGTTACGCTGAAGCCCGGCGAGGCGATCCGGCTCGGCGATCTCGTGGTGCGCCTGCGCGCCTGCGAGGAAACCGCCCCGTGGGAGCCGGAGAAGCTCACCGGTGCCTTCGTCCAGGCCGACGTGCGCGGCCGCGACGCGCATTGGCGCCGGATCTTCTCGGGCTGGCTCTACAAGGAATCTCCGTCGCTCAACGTCGTCGAGCACCAGGTCTACGACGTCTGGCCCAAGAGCTGCACGATGCGGCATCCCGATGTCGGGCCTGATACGGTCTCGGCGGCGTCGGAGGCGGCGGCGGCGCCCCGATCCAGCGCGAAGAAGTCGGCCGAGCCCGACAGGCCGGACCAGCCGATGCCGGCGCCCACGCCGAGCGCACTGTCCAACAGCGCCACATAGTCCGCGCGGCCGACCTCGATCGCGCCAAGCGAGGCGAGATGGGGGGTCAGGAACTGGCAGTCGAGCAGCCGGAAACCGCCGACGCGCAGCCGTGCGACGAGATGCGCCAGCGCGACCTTCGAGGCATCGCGTGTCCGGCTGAACATGCTCTCGCCGAAGAACGCAGCACCCAGCTTGACGCCGTAGAGGCCGCCGACCAGCACGTCGCCCTGCCAGCATTCGATCGAATGGGCGTGGCCGCGCCGGTGCAGCTCGGCATAGGCCGTCTCGATCTGGTTGTTGATCCAGGTATCGGGCCGGTCTTCGGTGGCTTCGGCGCAGGCCGAGACGATCGCGGCGAAGGCGCGGTCGGCGGTCACCGTGAAGCGGTCCGAGCGCAGCGTCTTGGCGAGCGAGCGTGCCAGCCGGAAGCCGTCCAGCGGCAGGATGCCGCGCTTCTTCGGCTCCACCCAGAATACGTCGCGGGCGCGCCGGCTGTCCGCCATCGGGAACACGCCGATCGAATAAGCGCGCAGCAGCAGATCGGGGTCGAGCGGGGTCATGCGTCGAGGATAGTCGAGCAAGCCCGCATTTTGAAGCGGGCTTGCTCCGACGGCGGAACGATCAGTCCGCCAGCGTCCGTTCGACGCCGGCCCAGAGCGACGCGAAGGCGCGGCCCGCCGCGGTCTGCGCAGCGAACGCGCCGAGCGGCGCTTGCCGTACCGTCATCGCCTCCACAGCGCTGGCCATCGGGATCACCGGCCAGTCCGGCTTCTCGGCCAGCGCGGCGCGATGGACGGCGCGGCGCCGGTCGACCATGTTGAACACCGGCAGCACGGGCACGCCCCGGCCGTGACTGCCGAGGTGCGCCAGCATATCGTCCAGCGCGCGCATCGCGAGCGGCGAGGGGATCACCGGCACCAGGATCAGGTCGGCGGCGCGGATCACCTGCTCGCTGGTCTCGGTGAGGCCAGGCGGGCAATCGAGCAGGACCCGGTCATAGTCCTTGACCAGCGCCGCGATCAGCCGCGCCAGCCGCTTCTTTTTGCCGAGCCCGAAGAAGAAGCGATCGAGTCCCCGCAGCGAGATGTCCGCCGGCAGCAAGTCGAGCCGAGGCGTCGCCGTCGGCCGGATCAGCTCCGCGGGCGCGACGTCCTTCGCAAAGACGGCCTGCGCATCTTCGCGCGGCGGCCGGCCGTCGCCGAGCACGAAGGTGGCGGCCGCTTGCGGATCGAGGTCCCAGAGCAGGGTGCGGCGGGCCGAGAGCATCGCCGCGGCCCAGGCGAGATTGACCGCCAGCGTCGTCTTCCCGACGCCCCCCTTCAGGCTGTAGACCGCGATCGCCGCTATCGGAACTCTCCTCGTCCGACGAGGGTAGCCCAGCTTGGCTAAGGTTAGAAGGCGGGCGCCGGCCGCATCAGAGAATCTCGCGCACCCGCTCGGGCGGACGGCAGAGGCGCACGCCCTTCTCGGTCTCGACGATCGGGCGCTCGATCAGGATCGGGTCGGCTGCCATCGCCGCGAGCGTATCGTCCTCGCCCGCCGCGGCGAGCGCGGCGGCGCCCGGCTCGTTCTTGCGGAGCGCCTGCCTGGGGTGCAGCCCGGCCAGCCCGAACAGGCGGGAGAGTTCGGCCATGCTCGGCGGCTGCTTCAGATACTCGATGACGGCGACGTCCACGCCGGGCGTCGCCTGCAGGATCGCCAGCGTCTCGCGCGACTTGGAGCAGCGCGGATTATGCCAGATCGTCGCCTTCATGCCGGTTCCGCCTGTCCCTCCCGTGCGAGCCACTGCTCCAGCCATTTGATCGTATAGTCGCCCTGCTGGAAATCGGGTTCGTCGAGCAACGCCTGGTGGAGCGGGATGGTGGTCTTGACGCCCTCGACCACGAACTCCTCGAGCGCCCGGCGCAGCCGCCGGAGCGCGCCGTTGCGGGTGGTGCCGTAGACGATCAGCTTGGCGATCATGCTGTCGTAATAAG